>CAYNFA010000044.1:0-13028 GCA_964396345.1 uncultured Thalassobaculum sp. | reverse complement strand
CCGGATCGGATGCCACGCCCCTCGTCAGTCCTGATCCGGGGGCGCCCGGAAGGCCGGCGGCGGACCCTGAACTGCCGCCGGGGACGTTGTGCGCCGGCCGCTACGTGATCGACGCGCCCGTGGCGATTGGTGGCATGTCGACTGTGTACCGCGCCACCGACCGGCGCGACGGCCGGGCAGTAGCCCTCAAGGTGCTGCGCCAGTCGCTCGCCGAAGACCCGGACCTGGTGGCGGCGTTCGAGCGCGAGGCCGACAACGCCTGGACCCTGCGGCACCCGGGTTTCGTCCAGGTGCTGGCACAGGGCTGGATCGAGGCCAGGCCGTTCCTGGCGCTGGAGTACCTGGAGGGTGAGAGCCTCGGATCGGCGATGAAGAGGCAGTTCGCCACCGGCGTCTCGTGGCCGGTGGCCCGTCGGATCCTGGTCCGAATCGGCGCCACCATCGCCGACGCCCATCGCCACGGTCTGATCCACGCCGACCTTAAGCCTGGAAACATATTCCTGCTCGAAAACGGCGACCCGCGGGTACTGGATCTCGGCGCCGCCCAGATCATGCACGACGATCCCCGGCTTGAGGGCGAGCCCGACGACGACCCTGCCGGCGGCGCGCTGACCCCCGCCTACGCCAGCCCCGAGATGCTGCTCGGCGCTTCGGCGGAGCCTCGAGACGACATATTCTCACTGGCGGTGATTGCCTACGAGCTGGTCGTCGGCCGGCACCCCTTCGAGCGCTACACCGCCGACCGAGCCCGTCATCTGGACCTTCGTCCGGCCCGTCCGCCAGGGCTTCCGGCCTACGCTTGGCGGACGTTGCGCCGGGGGCTGGCGCTGCGCCGTGAGCAGCGGCCGGCAACGATGGCGGCGTTCGTCGCGGGACTGCGAAGGCCGTTCCCGATTGTGACCCTTGCCGCGGGCGGCCTGGCGCTGGCGGTGCTGGCCGGGCTGGTCGCCTGGAGCCATCGTCACCCGGAGGAGGCGCAGGCAGGTTGGGACACGGGACACCAGGCCATTGCCCTCGCCGTCGATCTCGCGGGCCTCCGGCCGCTCCCAGATCGTCCGGAGGAAAGCCTGGCGCTGGCCAATCGGCTGGCCGACAGAGTCGGGTGGGAGGCACCGCGCCGGACACTGGTGGAGCGGCTGAACGCGCGCGCCGCGCCCTCCGCGCTCGCCGACGCCGGCACGGTGGACGTCGAACAGGCGACCGGTGCGATCGTGACACTCCGCAGACTGGGCCTCGCCAGCCGGGACGAGGCGGCGTCGGTGCTGGCGGTTACCCGGGCGATCACGGCGCGGCTCTCGGATCTGATCCTGCGCACCCGGCCGCTCGCTGTCGACGCGATCTCCTGGAACCTGACGCTGCTCCGCGAGATCGACCCCGACGCGGTCCGAGTGGTCGCGCCGCACCTCACCGACCTCTTGAACGCGCGTCGCCACTCGATATCGTCTGACGTCGAAAGGGCCGAGTTCGACCGGCTCGCCACGATCCTGGTGCAGCGCTTTCCAATCGTGCCACCACCGGTCGGCGGGACGTTCTAACGGTACCGCGCCGCCAAACGGAAGACTGGAAAAACCAGCGCAATTCGCCATGTCAAGACGGTGGCAAGTCGCCCGCAGCGTCGTGGCCACCGGCCGCCGCAGCCCATGATAGAGTATTTAGCCATGACGAGAATAACGGCCATTCCCCCGGTCATCCGACCCCCGATCATCCGGTTCGACAACAGCTACGCCCGTCTGCCCGAGCGCTTCTTCGCCCGGCTGCCGCCGACCCCGGTAGCCGCTCCCGCCCTGATCCGGGTCAATCGCGGGCTGGCCGAGGAACTCGGCCTCGACGCCGACGCCTTGGCGTCGGCGGACGGCGTAGAGATCCTGGCTGGAAACCGCGTTCCCGACGGCGCCGACCCGCTGGCGATGGCGTATGCCGGGCACCAGTTCGGCGGCTGGGTGCCGCAGCTCGGCGACGGCCGCGCCATCCTGCTCGGCGAGGTGGTCGGCCAGGACGGTACCCGCCGCGACATCCAGCTCAAGGGCGCCGGGCGAACGCCGTTCTCCCGTGGCGGTGACGGTCGCGCCGCCCTCGGACCGGTGCTGCGCGAGTACATCGTCAGCGAGGCCATGCACCGCCTCGGCGTGCCGACCACACGGGCGCTGGCGGCGGTCACCACCGGCCAGCCGGTTTACCGCGAGGCCGCCCTGCCCGGCGCGGTGCTGACCCGGGTGGCGCGCAGCCACATCCGCGTCGGCACCTTCCAGTTCTTCGCCGCGCGGCGCGACCACGAGGGTATCCGCAGCCTGGCCGACCACGTAATCGCCCGCCACTACCCCGAGGCCGCCGCGGCCGAGCGACCCTATCTTGCCCTTCTGGACGCGGTGATCGCCGCCCAGGCGGCGCTGGTGGCGCGCTGGCTCGGACTCGGCTTCATCCACGGCGTGATGAATACGGACAACACCTCGGTCGCCGGCGAGACCATCGACTACGGGCCCTGCGCCTTCATGGATCGCTATCATCCTCAGACAGTGTTTAGTTCGATCGACCATGCTGGACGCTATGCCTTCGCCAACCAGCCGGGGATCGTGCAGTGGAACCTGGCGCAATTGGCGCAGTGCCTGCTGCCGTTAATCGCGGATGATGACGACCTCGCTTTGACCGCAGCGCAGAGCGCCATCGACGGGTTCCCCGCGCTGTTCGAGGTAGCGTTGGCTGCGGAAATGCGCCGCAAGCTGGCTCTTCGGGAGACCCGGGACGGCGATCTGGCCCTCGCGCAGGATCTGATGTCGAAAATGGCAGAGAACGGCGCCGATTTCAGCCTCACCTTCCGCGGCCTGGCAGATCTGCTGGACCCGCCCGCCGGCCTCCCATCCGACGATCTGGCGGGGCCGCGCCACCTGTTCGAGGATCCGGCGGCTTTCGACTCCTGGGCCGAGGTTTGGCAGGCCCGGCTCGCCGAGGAGCCGCTCCCAACGACCGAGCGCGCCGCTGCCCTGCGGACCGCGAACCCGGCGGTGATCCCACGCAACCACCTCGTCGAGGAGGCGATCCGGGCCGCCGAGGACAACGGCGACCTCCGCCCGTTCGAGACGCTGCTCGACGTGCTGTCGCAGCCGTGGGAGGAGACGCCGGAGAACGCCCGCTACCGGCGGCCGCCGCGCTCCGACCAAATTGTCCGGCAGACCTTCTGCGGCACCTGACCGGGGCGTTGCGCGTGCCTTCAGCGTTTGGCGGTGGCGTCGGGAGCTTCGGTGCACTGCAGGAACTGGGTGGTGATGCCACCCATATGATCGTGCAACCAGCCGGCCATTGCCTCTTCCTCCTTGCAGATACCCTCGCAGACCCGCTTGGTCTCGTGATCGCCGAGCGCGTCGGCGGCGGCGACCAGAGTCCGGTAGGATGCGATCTCCATATGCTCGAATGTGTAGGAGGCAAGGACCCCCTTGACCACCTCGTCGCTCACGAACGCGCCGCTCATGCCTTGGAAGAAGGCCATGGTCTTGGCGCTCAGATCCTTCATGGTCGAGGTTGAGCCGCCCAGGCGCTCGATGCACGCCTTTACCTGATCGGCTTGTCGGCGCGTCTCGGAAATATGCTGCTCGATCCGGGCCTTCAATGGCCCGTAACGCTCAAGCCGGGACGCTTGCGCCGTCAGCATCTGCTCGGCCTGCTCTTCCATGGCGTGCGCGTCACGCAGCCAGTCCAGGACCTGTTCCTGTGGTGTCATTCTGGTCTCCTTTTGACAGGTGGCGCCTGCAAGCGGCGCCTGAGCCCGCTGAACCGCGACGATTGGAGCTGTGTTCCACATCTGTCCCCACATCGAGCAACAGTGCCGTGTCGGCTTCCGATCACCGCGGTCAGCGGCCCCCGGGTGCGCTGCCGGATCTGCCGCCGCGCGATCGGCCGACGAGGCGGGTGATCAGCCTGGCGCCGCGTTCGTAGCTCAGGTATCGCCACAGCCACCCGCTGCTCGAATCCGACCAGCAGGTAGATGTGGACGACCGCCCACAGCAGCCAGGCGAGGAACCCCCGCAGCCGGAACCGATCGGTCTCGAACACCGCAGCGTTCCGACCGATGATGGCGACGTTGCCGCGGTTGCGGAACCGGAACGCCGGCAGCGCCCGGCCGTCGCGGGACGCGGCGGCGAGCGCCCGCCCGAGATGCCGGCCCTGCTGCTTGGCCACCTGGGCCAGGCCCGGTAGCGGCTTGCCGTCGGGACCGCGGCACGCGGCGACGTCGCCGATCGCGAACACCCCGTCCAGGCCTGGAACGGACAGATCGGATCGCACCGCGATGCGTCCGCCCCGGTCGGCCCCGACACCGATCCAGTCGGCGGCGGGTGCTGCCCGCATTCCAGCTCCCCAGATCACCGTGGCGGCCGCGATAGGGGCGCCACCGATGACCACCCCATCGGCCGATATGTCCTCGACAGCCGTGTTGGTCACGACCTCGACACGCAGTCGGCGAAGCCGCTCGGCCGTGTACTTCGAAAGACCCTCCGAGAAGCCTGGCAGAAGCAGGGGCCCGGCCTCCACGAGCAACACCCTGGCCGCTGTCGGATCAATGCGGCGGAAGTCCTTCGCCAAGGTGTGGCGAGCCAACTCGGCGATCGCCCCGGCCATCTCGACCCCCGTCGGGCCACCCCCGACCACCACGCTGGTCAGCAGCGCCCGAACCTCCGTCGGGTCGGTGGCGATTTCGGCGCGCTCGAAGGCGAGCAGCAGGCGCGACCGGATATCGCCGGCGTCGTCGACGCTGCGCGGGCACGGGGCGTAGCGCGCCCACTCGTCATGCCCGAAGTAGCTGCACACGGATCCGGCCGCGATCACCAGACGGTCGTAAGCCAACTCGGATCCGTCGGAGAGGTGGACGCGGCGCCGGTCCGTCTCGACGCCGGTGACGTCGCCCATGCGAACCGTGACCGACCGGTGGCGGCGCAGGATCCGCCGGATGGGCTGCGCGACGTCTGCCGGTGACAGCGCGGCGGTGGCGACCTGGTACAGCAGGGGCACGAACAGGTGATAGTTGTGCCGGTCGACCAAGGTCACCAACTCTCCGGCGGCCCCCAGCGCCGCCGCGCATTCCAGCCCCGCGAACCCGGCACCGACGACGACGGTGCGGGGCTTGGCAGTGCCGTCCTGATCCTTGCCGGTCAGGACTCGGCCCCCAGGTCGACCCGAGACTGCAACATCCTGTGGCCCTCCGTCCACGGTTCCGAACGCGAACCCGGCCCATCCCGCGTTCGTTCCGGCGCCTGGGAACATTGTCCGGAGGCCCCGATTGCAGGACGGAGCGGCGACCACGCAAGGGAGTACTGCGATGAAGGCACTTTGCTGGCACGGCAAGCATGATGTCCGCTACGACACCGTCCCGGACCCGGTCATCGAGGAACCGCGCGACGCGATCATCAAGATGACGAGCTGTGCCATCTGCGGCTCCGACCTTCATCTCTACGACGGCATGATGCTGGGCATGAAGTCGGGCGACATCGTTGGTCACGAGTTCATGGGGGAGGTGGTTGAGGTCGGGCCGGAGAACCGCAAGCTGAAGGTTGGCGACCGGGTAGTGGTGCCGTTCACCATCGTCTGCGGCGAGTGCGACCAATGCCGGCGCGGCAACTTCTCGGTCTGCGAGCGGACCAACCGCAACGCTGACGTGGCCGCCAAGATGTTCGGCCACAGCACAGCGGGGTTGTTCGGCTACAGCCATCTCACCGGCGGCTATCCGGGCGGTCAGGCGGAGTATGTTCGCGTGCCCTACGCCGATGTCGGGCCGGTGAAGATCCCCGACGGGCTGACCGACGAGCAGGTTCTGTTTCTCGGCGACATCCTGCCGACCGGCTGGCAGGCCGCGGCGCAGTGCGAGATCGAGCCCGACGACACCGTCGCCGTCTGGGGCTGCGGTCCGGTCGGACAGTTCGCTATCCGCAGCGCCGTGCTGATGGGCGCCCGCCAGGTGGTGGCGATCGACAACGTGCCGGAGCGACTGTCGATGGCAGAAGCCGGCGGCGCCATCACCATCAACTTCGACGATGAAAGCGTTGTGCAGCGGCTGCACGACCTGACCGACGGCAAGGGGCCGGAAAAGTGCATCGACGCGGTCGGGATGGAGGCGCACGTCACGCGCTCACTGGACTCCGTCTACGACCGGCTGAAACAGGCGGTGATGCTGGAAACCGATCGGCCGCACGTGCTGCGCGAGGCCATCTATGTCTGCCGGCCGGGTGGCACCATCTCGGTCCCCGGCGTGTACGCCGGTCTCGTGGACAAGATCCCGTTCGGCGCGGCGATGAACAAGAGCCTGACCTTCCGAATGGGCCAGACCCACGTCAACCGCTGGACCGACGACCTGTTGGGCCGCATCCAGGAAGGTCAGATCGACCCGTCCTTCGTGATCACCCACACCGCCGGACTCAAGGACGGCCCCGAGTTCTACAAGACCTTCCGCGACAAGCAGGACGGCTGCGTGAAGGTCGTGCTGAAGCCTTAGGAGGACCCCATGCAGCCTCGCTACGCCGACGCCCCGCCGCGTCGTCGCACCCACCGCTCCGCCGACGCGCTGGCCACCGGCCTCGGCTGGTTCTCGATCGCCCTCGGCGCCGCCGAACTTCTGGCACCGGGTGCGCTGGCGCGATGTCTGGGCCTGGGTCGGGAAACCCGTCTGGTGCGCGGCCAGGGACTGCGCGAGATCGTGACCGGGATCGGCATCCTCGCGAGCGACGATCCGCGCCGATGGATCTGGGGTCGGATTGCGGGCGACCTTACCGATATCGCCATGCTCGGCCGTGGCCTCGACCAAGCCAATCCCCGGCGCGCCCAGCTCGGAATAGCCATCGGCACGGTGGCGGTGGTGACCATCCTGGACCTGCTCTGCGCCCGCAGTCTGGAGGAGTCCAGCCGCGGTCACTATGTCGCTCCGGACTACCGAGCCCGCAGCGGCTTCCCGAAGCCTGCGGCGGAGATGCGCGGTGCAGCCGCCGCCGACCCGCTGCGGCGCAACGGTTCAGGTCTGGCGGCAAGCCGTCAGAAAGCGCCCTCGGCCCCAGACGCGAAGCCTTGAACACCAAGCCGGATCCACTCGAAGGCCTGCGCGACCTTGGTTCACGATGTATCGGAGAGCTGACCCATGCCCGACACCCCGAGCGATAGAGCCATAACCATCGGAAGCGTGCTTACCCCCGCGGCCGCCAACGACGCTCCGCCAGGTCCCACCGACATGACCCTCTCGTTCACGCGGATGGCGACCATCACCATCCCCCCAGGCGCAGGTGACACCGGCGATTGGAAATCGCTCACTTCCGGTACTCGTTTCCCGGTTCAGGTCGACGGCGGGAACGCCGACTTTGAGATCTTCGAGGTTATCGAGGTTGCGCGAGCCTTTGACGGCCGTATCGTGATCAGGGCGATCGAGGTACTGGAGAAGGAGTGATTGGAGTCCGGGAACCTCCGGGCTCCGTTTCTCGGCGGCGGCAGACGTAAATTTCGTCGGAGGGGCGCTCGGTGATATCAAATCCGGCGCTCCGAAGCATGGCTTCAGTACAGGCGCGGTTGGGGATCCACCAGTTGGTCGGGTCGCCCGCGTAACGGTGCTCCACGAAGTGCAGCCGGGGATAACCCGATTGCTCGAAAATGTCTTTCGTGCCAAACGAATAGTCGACTGCCGTGTGTTCAATCGCGCGGCTGCCGCGCTCCAGCGTCTGGCATACGAAGAGATCGTCGGCGGCATGCTCGTGGATCAGGTCCAGCGCCAGCAGCGGGTGCCGCAGGTGATACAGAACCCCCATGAACAGCACGATGTCGAAACGCTGGCCCAGGCGAGCCACATCGTAGACCGACAGCTCGAGGAACTCGATCTCGACACCGCTCACCTCCGCCGCTAGGCGCGCCTGAGCCAGGTACCGGGGGTCGTGGTCGATACCGACAACCCGGTCGGCGCCGAGACGCTTCATCTCAATGGAGAAGAACCCGGCGTTGCAACCCATGTCGAGAACGCTCCGGCCGCTCAGGTCGGTGGGAAGCGCCGGCCGCAGGCGACGCCATTGGAAACCAGGATAATCACCGAGAAAATGGTGGGGGGCCGTCCGCACACCCCCGAGATCAATGTTGTGGAACCAGTCGCCAAGTTCCCTGACTTGACGGGCCAACTCAAGCCGACGCGTGGCCGGGTCCGGCATGTTCGCGCTCCTTCAGGTTCAGGCGGCCAGGTTCACTCGCCGACGCCCCCGGTTGTTCAACGCCAGAGCCAGCGAACAACCGGGAAACCAGCGCTTCGCCCCGACTCTGATACCGGCGGGATCGGACATCGGCGTAAACATCCTCAAGGCCTCCTTCGGAGAAGGCGTCGAGAATCCGGCGGTGCACATAGCTCTTGCGCACGACCGCCGGGGTGTTGGACAACAGCTCCGCCACCTCGCGCATCACCTCCGATACCTGCCGGCGCCGCGCCGTCGGTCTGGCAGCCGGCGTCATCCTGGCCAGCCGGACCCCGGCCGCTGCGGTGGCCGCCAGGGTCCGGAAGTCCTTGGCGGTCACCGTGGCACCCGAGATCTCCCGCAGGTAGGCATTGACCTCGGACGCCGTCACCGCATGACGGCGACCCGAGGCATCGCGGTACTGGAACAGCCGCGGTCCCGCGAGGCACTCCATTTCCTCAATCGCGTCGGCCAGGGCCGGAGCCGATTGGATCCGACATTCGAGGTCGCGCCCGCCCTTGCCGCGAAACGCGAAAGCTATCATGTGGCCTTCGACCCGAACGTGGCGTTTCAGCAGCGTCGACGCGCCGCGACTTCGGCCGGAGTGCAGGTAATCCTCGCAACCGATCCGGATGTGCGTGCGATCGACCACCGCGACCACCGCTGCCAGCGCCTTAGGTCGGGACGGTCCCGGCAACGCCAGGTCCCCGTCGACGCGCCGACGGATGCGCGCCACCGTGCGCGACAGCGTCGCCAGGCGATCGACCTTTTGGCGCTCGCGGACCAGTTCCCAGTCCGGATGATAACGATACTGATGGCGCCCGGCGACGTCGGTCCCGATCGCCTGCAGGTGCGCCCGCGGATCTGGCGCAATCCGGACACCAAGGTAATTGGGCGGAATCGCCAGCGACCGGATGCGCGCCAGATCATGGGCGTCGGCGATCCGCCGCCCCCGGTCATCCAGATATACGAAACCCTTGCCGCACCGGCGCCGCCGGATCGTCAGCCCCTCGACGGCGATCCGACGCAGGCCGACGCACCGCAGCACCCTCTCATCGCCCATCGCCTGGACCATGGGGCTACCGATCCTTGTCGACCACGTTGCAGCGTTTCACCACGCCCTCATCGCTCTGGTGACGCAACGACGGCGGCACGCCCGGGTGCCATGTCGGTCGCCCCCGAGCGGCCGGAGACCACTGGCTCCGCCGGTCGACCGACGAGCGGCGCGAACCAGTCGATTGTCGACAGCAGCCCGTCGCGGAGCGGCACGGAGGGCTGCCAGTCGAGCAGTCGGATCGCGAGCGAGATGTCCGGCCGCCGCCGCCGCGGGTCGTCCTCGGGCAGCGGTGAATGCGTGAGGGTGACATCGCGTCCGGTCAGCCGACCGATCAGCTCGGCAACCTCCAGTATCGTGAACTCCTCGGGGTTGCCCAGGTTGACCGGTCCGGGGACGCGCTCACGCCGACGCATCAGTCGAACCAGTCCGTCGACGAGGTCCGACACATAGCAGAACGACCGGGTCTGCCGGCCGGTCCCGTAGATCGTCATCGGGTCGCCGCGAAGCGCCTGCCCGACCAGGTTGGAGATGATCCGTCCGTCGTCGAGCCGCATGCGCGGACCATAGGTGTTGAACACCCGCGCCACCCGGACATCTAACTCGTGCTGGCGGACGAAATCATAGCATAGGGTCTCGGCCATCCGCTTGCTCTCGTCGTAGCAGGCGCGCGGACCGATCGGATTCACCGACCCACGGTAGCTCTCCGGTTGCGGATGGACCTCGGGGTCGCCGTAGATCTCGCTAGTCGAGGTCAGCAGAAAACGGGCCCCGAGACGGTTAGCGAGTTCGAGCAGGTTTAGCGTGCCGAGCACACTGGTGGTTACGGTCCCGATCGGCGTCTCCTGATAGTGCGGTGGCGAGGCCGGGCACGCGAGGTTGTAGATCTCGACGACATCGTTAAAGGCCGGTGCGGGCGTCCGGATGTCATGATCCATCATCACGAACCGCGGCTCGTCCGACAGGTGTTCCAGGTTGTCGGCGAGGCCGGTGTGGAAGTTGTCCATGCAGTAGACGCGGTATCCCTCCTCGATCAGCCGGGTGCACAGGTGCGAGCCGAGGAAACCCGCACCGCCAGCCACGAGGGCGCCGCGCGGGGCGTTACGACGCCGGCTGAACGGCGGCACCGGCCGCGGCGTCCCGTTGATGCCTCGTGGATCGGCCCCGGCGATCCAATTGCCGTGAGGGGCGCGGTCGGTCGTTTGCGCGCGGGTCATGCAGCGTCCTCTCCGTTGGCAACGACAGAAGACCGGAGCGCCCGAGCGCGGTCGAGGCCGGCTTCGAGCTCCTCGGCCCGATGGTGCCCGGTGTGGCGGGACAGAGTGATCCAGCGGGCGCGCAGCGCCACCCTCTCGGCCAGCCCCGGCCGGCGGGTGTCCGAGAGGACGGCCACCACGTCGTCATCGTCGTCCGCGGCCAGGATCGCTTCACCCTCGGGAAAGAAATCGCCCAGTCCGTCCCAGCGGTCGGTGATGACCGGAGTGCCACAGGCCGCCGCCTCGAACAGCCGGACGCTCGGAGACCAGCCCGCCTCCTTCATGTCGGCGCGCGTGATGTTGAGCGTGTAGCGCAGTTGGCCGTAGAACGATGGGTGGCGGTCGGGCGGTACATGATCGATGCGATCGACGTTCGATGGCCACTGGAGGGTTTCCGGATACTGCGGGCCGGCAACGACGAACCGCCGCTCAGGCAGACGACGGGCCGGTTCGATCAACAATCGTTCCAGCGCTGGCTGCCGGTCGGCCGAATAGGTTCCGAGATAGCCGAGGTCCCAAAGAGGGCTCTCGCCGGTTGGCCGATAGCAGCGCTCGTCGACCATGCAATGCAGCGGCAGTGCGAGCCGGGCGCCGTAGTCCCTCTCCAGGCGGACCAGGGCGGGGCCGCTGGTGAAGCTGAAATAGACGTCGAGCTCCGGCACCAGTTCGGGTTTGAGATACGCGCAGTCGCCGCGCGCCAACCCCGCCAGCGTCACCGGGGTGTCGATGTCGTAGAAGCCGACGATCCCGCCGGCGCGCGCCAGCGCGTGACGGATCACCTGGGCTCCATCCGGCACATAGGACCCCACGATCACGGCGTCGGCCTCCGCAATGACTTGGTCGTGGAGCAACGCAAGTTCGTCCACGTCGCGGTAGAACGACAGCCGGCAGAAGTCCGGATCGGCAAGGTCCCGGTTCGCCGCGTACCACGGCACGTCGCGTTCCAGGAAGCTGACCGCATGGCCGCGTTCGGCAAGGCCCCGCAACAAGGCGCGGTAGGTGGTGGCGTGACCGTTTCCCCAGGACGAGCTGAGGGAAAGCCCCAGGAACACGATGCTGCGTTGAGTCTGCGTCATGCCGCCCTGCCCTTCTGCTTGGAAGCCTGAAGGTCGCGCAGGGTTTGATGGACCTCGGCACCGCGCCGGGCGTAGGTGTGCTCGGCTAACATCCGCGCCCGCGCCCGCGCGCCGATCGCTCGCGCCCGCTCAGGTGTGAGCCGATCCAGGAGGGCGAGCACCTCCCGGCCGGTGCTCGCCACCAGGATCTCGTCGCCTGGCGCCAGGAAAGTATCGATCCCGTCCCAGGCATCGGTGATCACGCAGGCCCCGGCCGCGGCGGCCTCGAAGATCCGGGTCGGGGGCGAGAAGCCAGACTCGGCCATGCTGTCCCGGTTGATGTTCAGGACCGCGAGCGGACTGCTGTTGAAGGCGTTGTGATCGATGGTGGGAACATGGCCGAGCCCACTGACGTTGCCGGGCAGGGCTATGTCCTCCCACCCGGCGCCGCCCAGCAGGAACCGACGCTGCGGCGCCGCCCGCGCCGGCTCGATCAGGAATTCGCGCACCCGGCGTTCACGATCCGGCAAACGATTGCCGAGGAAGGAGAGATCGGCGGCGAAACGGGGTTCGGACCGCGGCGCCGGAAAATGGGTGTCGACGTCGACGGCGTTGTAGATCGGCACGCAGTGCCGCGCGCCGAGGCTGAGATACCGTTCGCACACCGTCGGGCCGCCACCGTAGGTGAGAACAGCGTCGAGACTGCCAACGGCGCGGCGCAGCGGCGCCGACTGGTCGCTGGCAAGCCCGGCAAGGGTGGCCGGGGCGTCGACGTCCCACCAGATGCGCAGCGCCTCGGGGCGCGCCGCCGCCATGGTAGCCGCCAGGAGTTCGTCGTCGAACACACCGACGCCGCTCGCCTTGACCACCACGTCGGCGTTGCTGGCCTGGGCGCTGGCCTCAAGCATTCCTTCTTCAGTGGCGGGGTAGACCACTACCCGGCACCACGGCGGTGGCTCGATGTCGCGCCGCTGCTGCCGGCCGAACGCATCCGGCTCGAAGAAGATGACGTCATAGCCAAGCCCGGCGAGCGCCCGGACGATACCGCGGTAGTAAGTCGAGGCACCGTTCCAGTAGCTCGACAGGATGCTCGATCCATAAAACGCGATCCTCATGCGACGGCCTCCCGGTCCGGTGCGGGGGCGGGGTCGCGTGCAGCCGGGACCATCCCCGCGAGGATCCCCAGCAACTGGGCGGCGCGATGATGGCAGGTGTGGCGGGCCAGGATTGTTTCACGGCCGCACCGCGCCACGCTCTCGGCCAGTTCTCGGTCGGCGAGCAATCGAGCGAGCGTGGCGACCATCCGGTCGGCCGACTCCGCCACAAGGTAGTCTCGGCCTGGCCGGAACAACCCTTCCGCGTCCCGCCAGGGAGCCGTGACCAGCGGTATCCCACACGCCAGCGCCTCGAACACCCGTATTGTCGGGATCCCCGGCAGTTGATCGGCGTAAAATCGGCGCGGCACGTGCACCGTCGCCCGGTGGGC
>CAYNFA010000043.1:0-13398 GCA_964396345.1 uncultured Thalassobaculum sp. | reverse complement strand
GAAGCCGGCGCCCAGCGTTCGGGGACCGTCAAGTCGTCCGTCGGCATGGGCATGCTGCTGTGGTCAGGCATAGGCGACACCATCCGGGTTTCGCTGTCGGCGCAGCCCGAGGAGGAGGTAAAGGTCGGCTTCGACATCCTGAAGTCGCTTAACCTCCGCCATCGCGGCGTCAACGTGATCTCCTGCCCGTCCTGCGCCCGCCAGCAGTTCGACGTCATCGAGAACGTCCGCCTCCTGGAGGAGCGTCTGGCGCACATCACCACGCCGATGACCGTCTCGGTGATCGGCTGCGTGGTCAACGGACCGGGCGAAGCGCGCGAGACCGATATCGGCATCACCGGCGGCGGCAACGGCACCCACATGGTCTACATCGCGGGCCAGCCGCATCACCGGCTGAAGAACGCCAGCGTCGTCGACCACATGGTCGAGCTGATCGAGACCAAGGCGGCCGAGATCGAGGCCGAGATCGAGGCCGAGATGGCGGCCGCGGCGACGGCCGCCGAATGAAGCCCGGGAGTATCTGACTTGTCGAAGCTGCAGCCGGTACGCGGTACCCACGACCTCCTGCCCGAGGAGGCGCGACGGCACCGCCACATCGTCGAGACCGGCCTCGCGGTATCCGGGCGCTACGGCTTCGGCGAGATCGAAACGCCGATCTTCGAGTTCACCGAGGTCTTCAAGCGCACCCTGGGCGAGGCGTCGGACGTCGTCTCGAAGGAGATGTACACCTTCACCGACCGCGGCGGCGAGGAGCTGACCCTGCGGCCGGAGGGAACCGCCAGCGTCTGCCGCGCCCTGATCTCCGGCGGGCAGACCCAGAACCTGCCGGCGAAGTTCTTCTACCAGGGCCCGATGTTCCGCTACGAGCGGCCCCAGAAGGGCCGGATGCGGCAATTCCACCAGATCGGCATCGAGTTGCTCGGAGCCGCCGAGCCGCAGGCCGATATCGAGGTGATCACCTGCGGCGCCGACATCCTTGACGCCATCGGCGTGCTCGGCAGCACCACCCTCGAGATCAACACCCTCGGCGACACCGAGAGCCGCCACGCCTACCGCGCGTCGCTGGTCGACTACTTCGGCGCGCACGCCGACGCCCTGTCCGAGGACAGCCGCCGCCGACTGGAACTGAACCCCCTGCGTATCCTTGACAGCAAGGACGAGGGCGACCGGCGCCTGATCGACGGCGCGCCGTCCTTCGACGACTATCTGAACACCGCCTCCAAGGATTTCTTCGCCGCCGTCACCGAGGGCCTGGACAGGCTCGGCGTGCGCTACCACCGCAATACCAGGCTGGTTCGCGGGCTCGACTACTACTGCCACACCACCTTCGAGTTCGTGACCGACGCGCTGGGAGCCCAGGGGACGGTTATGGCCGGCGGGCGCTACGACGGGTTGGTCGAAACCATGGGCGGTCCGGCGATCCCCGGCGTCGGCTGGGCGGCCGGCATCGAGCGCCTGTCGCTGCTAGCCGAAGGCGTGACGGAGCCATCCCGGCCGATTGCCCTGATCCCGGTCGGAGCCGGCGGCGAGGCGGCGGCGCTGACCCTTGCCCACCGTCTGCGGCGGGCCGGGTTCTCGGTCGAGCACGGCTATTCCGGCAATGTCGGCAAGCGTCTGAAACGGGCCGCCAAGGTCGGGGCGCGGGCCGCGCTGATCCTGGGCGAGGACGAGCTGGCGCGCGGCGCGGTGCAGCTCCGGGATCTGGACGCCGGGGCGCAGGAGGAAGCCCCCCTCGACCGGATCGAGGAGAGCCTCGCCCGCTTTCGGTAGCGGGGGTCCGGCCATGACGGCCGAAGCCGTGCCGATGTCGGTGATCGGGGTCAGCCACCGGACCTGCCCTGACAGCCTGCGGGAACGTCTGTATGTTGACGATTCTGAGGTCGCCGCCGTGATCGGTACGCTGCGCATCCGTGGCGTGCGCGAAGCCGTGGTGCTGTCGACCTGTGACCGGGTCGAGGTCGCCGCGGTGTTCGTCGACGGCGGGATGGCGCCGATGACCGTGGCCACGGCGCTCGGCGCGCCGATCGGGCTGCGCGGCGAGCAGATCGCGCCCTACCTCTATCGCCACGACGGCGGCGCCGCCATCCGCCACGTCTTCCGGGTGGCGAGCGCGCTCGACAGCCAGGTCGTCGGCGAGCCCCAGGTGCTTGGCCAGTTGAAGGCCGCTCAACGGCTGTCGCAGGACCTGGGGGCCTGCGGCCCCACGGTCGACCGCGTGCTGCAGGCCGCCTACGCGCTGGCCAAGCGAGTCCGAACCGAGACCCGGATCGGCGAGGGCGCGGTGTCGATCGCCGCCGCCGCGGTCGCCCGGGTGCAGGACCTCCACGGCTCGCTCGCCGGCCGCAGCGCCCTGCTGATCGGCGGCGACGAGCTCAGCGTCATGATCGCCCGCCAGTTGCGGACTTCCGGCCTCAGCGACCTGATGGTGCTGGACCGGTTCCGGCGCCGCGCGGCCACCACCGCCACCGAGTTGGACGCGCACCACGGGCCGATCGAGGACCTCGCCGCCGAGCTCGACCGGGCCGATGTGGTCATTTCCGGGTTGGGCCTGGGCCGCTACCTGATCACCGCCGACATCATGGAGGCCGTCCTGCGCCGGCGTCGTCGCCGCCCGGTCTTCCTGCTGGATCTGGCGGTGCCGGGCGACATCGAGCCCGCCGTCCACCGCCTCGACGAGGCCTATGTCTACGATCTCGGCGACCTCGAGCGGGTCACCATGGAGGGACGTTCCGGCCGGGAGGCCGAGGCCGCCAAGGCCGAGGCGATGGTCGAAGAGGCGGTCGTCGCCTTCGATCGCGACCTGGCGGTCCGCGACGCCGGGCCGGACATCGCGCGCTTGCGTGCCCATCTGGAGGAGCAGATCCGCGACGCGGTCGGCGGCGGCCCGGATGCCGATTCGATTGCCAGGCGGATCACCGGACGGCTGCTGCACGCGCCGAGCGAGGCTCTGCGCCAACGAGCCGCCGCCGGCAGACTGGACGAGGAGACCCGCGCGCTGATCGCCGAATTGTTCGGCCTCGACGCCGGGACCAGGGGAGACTTGTCGTGAGGCTGGAGGAGAAGCTGGACCGCGTGCTGACGCGGGCTCAGGAACTGGAAGCTAGGCTTTCGAGCCCCGACGGATTCGCGTCGGACGACTTTCGCCGGCTTTCCAAGGAGCTCGCCGAACTGACGCCGGTGGTCGATACGGTCGGTGAGCTTCGCCGCACCCGTGCCGAGCTGGCCGAGGCACGCGCGCTCGCCGACGAGGGCGACGCGGAGATGCGGGCGCTCGCCGAGGAGGAGGCCGCCGCGATCGAGGCCAGGCTGCCGGGGCTGGAGCGCGCCGTCATGCTTCACCTGCTGCCCCGCGACGAGGCCGACGCGCGCAACGCCATCCTCGAGGTCAGGGCCGGCACCGGCGGTGACGAGGCGGCCCTGTTCGCCACCGAACTGTTCGCGATGTACCAGCGCTATGCCCAGTTGCACGGCTGGCGGTTCGAGGTACTGGAAGTCTCCGAGAACGAGATCGGTGGTTACAAGGAGGCGATCGCCACCGTCACCGGTCACTCCGTGTTCGCCCGGATGAAGTTCGAGTCCGGCGTGCACCGGGTCCAGCGGGTGCCGGTCACCGAGGCGCAGGGCCGGATTCACACTTCGGCGGCGACCGTTGCCGTGCTGCCGGAGGCCGAGGAGGTCGACATCATCATCAATGACAGCGACCTGCGGATCGACGTCTTCCGGTCGAGCGGAGCCGGCGGCCAGCATGTCAACACCACCGACAGCGCCGTGCGGATCACCCATTTGCCCACCGGCGTGGTGGTCAGCCAGCAAGACGAGAAGTCGCAACACAAGAACCGCGCCAAGGCGATGAAAATCCTGCGCGCCCGGCTGTTCGACCTTGAGCGGTCGCGACGCGATACCGAGCGTGCCGCCGACCGGAAGAGCCAAGTCGGCTCGGGCGACCGTTCGGAGCGCATCCGCACCTACAACTTCCCGCAAGGCCGGGTAACCGACCATCGCATCAACCTCACGCTCTACAAGATCGACAAGGTGATGACCGGGGAAGCCCTCGACGAGATCGTCGACGCCCTGATTGCCGAGGACGAGGCGGAGCGACTGGCGACACTGACGTGACGGTGATCTCGGAACTGCTGCGCGATGCGGCCCGACGTCTGGGGGAGGCCGGGGTCGATACCGGGCGGCTGGACGCCCGCCTGCTCCTAGGCGCCGCGCTCGGGCGCGAGGTCTGGCCGCACGAATCAGCGGCGGTGGCCCCCGACAGCCTCGGGCGCTTCGAGGCCCTGCTGAGCCGGCGGCTGGCGCGAGAGCCGGTGTCGCGGATCCTCGGTCGGCGGGCGTTCTGGACCCTCGACCTGGAGGTCACGGCCGACACGCTCGACCCGCGGGGCGATTCCGAGGCGCTGATCGAGGCGGCTGTCACGGCGTTCGCCGGAGCCGAGCCGCCGCGGCGCATCCTCGACCTCGGCACCGGAACCGGATGCCTGTTGCTGGCGGCCCTGTCGGAGTTCCCGACCGCGTCGGGATTGGGCATCGACCGCTCGGCCGGCGCCGTCGACACCGCGCTCCGCAACGCCCGGCTGAACGGGCTGGAGGACCGCGCCGAGTTCCGCACCTTAGACTGGGACGACATGCCGCAGGGCGAATGGGACTTAATTCTGTCGAACCCTCCCTATATTCCGACCTCGGTCGTGCCAGGCCTGCAGCCCGAAGTCGCGCGCTTTGATCCGCGGGAAGCGCTGGTCGCCGGGTCGGATGGACTGGATGCCTACCGCGCGCTGATGCGGAACATCCCCCGCCTCCTGGCGCCACGCACGACCGTAATAATCGAGTTGGGAGCGGGTCAGCGCGAGGCGGTGGAGGCGCTGGCGAGAGCAGCCGGATTAACCGGGTGGGAGGCACGGAAGGACCTGGGCGGGATCGACCGGGCGTTAGTTCTGAAATGGAACGACACCGGTTATCACCCTCTGGACACATAAGGTTTTCGCTTGGAATAGGTTGGAATTCAGTCTAGTGTTTTTCACGCACCGTAGGCCGCAGGGGCCCGGCGCCGCCAATTCACTCGACGGACCAGTGATCCCAAAGACTGCCTGCCGGAGCGCGGGCCGTCCGCATCACGGGGTCACGAGTGACTGGAACGGACGATGGGTTCGTTCCGAGACAACAGGACTCGCGACCAGGAATGAGACAGGGCCCACACCAGAAGCGTGGACGCGGTCGTAGCAATCGCCGGCCGACCACGCCCAATCGCAATCAGACCTTCGACAGCAACGGCCCCGATGTCCGGATCCGCGGCAATGCCAGTCAGGTGTACGAAAAGTACCTGAACCTTGCGCGCGACGCGACTGCTTCCGGAGATCGAGTGCTGGCCGAGAGTTACTATCAGCATGCCGAGCACTATTACCGGATTCTGAGCGTATTCCAGGAAAGCCAGGGCGGTGAAAACCGAGGCCAGCAGCCCTACCCGGCTGGCGGTCGCGACTGGGACCAGGACGACGACGATCGCGACGGCGGCGACGAGCAGCCGGAACGCAACGGCGGCGATCGAAGCGGCGGCGATCGAAACGGCGACCGCCCTCGAACCGATCAGGAGCGCGGCGGCGAGAGCCAGGGGCGCGATCGCAACAACGACCGGGATCGCAACAACGACCGGGACCGCAACAACGACCGGGATCGCACCGGCGGCGACCGGAACGGCGACCGCCCGCGTCCCGATCAGGAGCGCGGCGGCGAGAGCCAGGGGCGGGATCGCAGCAACGACCGGGATCGCAACGGCGGTGACCGCAACGGCGACCGTCCGCGACCCGACCAGGAGCGCGGCGGCGAGAGCCAGGGGCGGGATCGCAACAACGACCGGGGTGACCGCTTCGCGCGGGACCGCGGTGACCGTGATCGCGGCGGCGACAACAGAGGCGGCGATCGTGATCGCCGTCCGGCGCGCGCCGAGGGCGAGTCCGATGTCCGCGGCGAGCGTTCACCCCAGCCTTCCCCTCCGCAGGTCGAACCGCGTGACCTCGAGGCTCCAGCCCCGACGCCAAGCGCGGAGGTCCCCCGGGCAGAGAGCTCCCGGCTCGAGACCCAGCCGCCGGTTCAACCGCCCCGGGCTCCGAGAGTCGTTGAGACTGTCGCCGAGTCGGCCCCGCAGCCAGCGCAGCCCGACGTTCCGGCCGCGACCGAAGAGGACGGTATCCGGCGCACGCTTCGTCTGACGCCCTCCAGATCGTCGCGCGCGGCCGCAGCGGAGGCGCGGGCTTCTGAGCCGGCCGCCGCGGCCAAGCCCGAGTCGGCGGTCGAGGCGGAACCAGCCCCGGAGGCGGAGCGCAAGCCGCGCCGGCGCAAGGCACCGGCGAAGTCGGCCGAGGCAGCCGGTGGCTCCGACGAGTTCGTGGCCGCCCCGGCGGTCGACGACGGCGCCGCTGCCGCCAGTTGACCGGCTACTCGACCCAGCGGTCGAGGAAATCGGCGAGCGTTCGGCCGGGCTCCGGCGTGAACCGCTCGTCGGTGGTCTGGACCGCGGCCACCCGGTCGAGGCGGACTGATCGGAAGTCGGACCGCAATTCGCACCACGCCGCCAGCAGCCACTTCGGTCCGTAGAACAACAGGCCGAGCGGCCGGACACGCCGCTCGGTCCCGATCCCGGCCTCATCCTCGTAGAGGATCTGCAGGACGCGCCGTTCCCGGATCGCCCAGGCGGTAAGGTCCGGTGTCGATCGTGACCGCCGCCCCGGCCGCCGGGCGAGGCGGCGCGATCAGGGCGAGATCACCAATCCGGCGCTCCAGCTCCCCGGTACCGCCGCCCGGACGCGTTCGGCGGCGCGGCCGGCGGCCGCCGCCATGGCCGGATCGGTCCAACTCTGCACGATCCGCAGCCCCAGCGTCAGCGCTTCGATCTCATCCGCGTCGAACATCAAGGGTGGCAGGTCGTAGCCTGGGCGCAGCAGGTAGCCGACGCCCGCCGAGCCCTCGACCGGCACCCCGCTCGCGATCAGATCCGCCATGTCGCGGTAGATCGTGCGCGGCGACACCCCGAGCAGTGACGCCAACTCGGCGGCGCGTATCGCCAGGCGGCGCCGGCGCAACTCGTCGACGATCCGGAAAAGTCGGTCGGCGCGGCGCATCCCCTGCCCTGTCGCATTCGCCGCCGACGACCGCCGGACGTCAGTCCAGAAGCGTCACGGCATCGCCGGTCGCAACGCGCCCGCCGACCGTGACGCGCGCATAGACCCCGCAATCCTCGTGTCCGAAGCCGCGCAGCAGGTCGCGCGGAACCGTCCGGTCGCGCTGTCCCGTTGTGGGGTCGACGTTGGTGGCCGCGCAGCGCCCGATCCGTTGCTCCACCGTCAGCTCGGCGGCGCCGACGCGCAATCGCCTGCCGATCCAGCCGAATTCGACCCAGGGCGCCGCGCCCTCCAGCACCAGATTGCCACGGAAGCGGCCGGGCTCGACCGGGCTGCCGACCACCCGCTCAAGATCGGCCACCGAGGGTCGGCTGATGATCGACACGTAGGGTGCGTCGGCGTCGCTGAACGCCTCCTCGCCACGGTCGACCAGCCGAGGCGCACCGCGAATCTCGCCCTTCATGTAGGCCGCAAAGAACTGTTCGATGACGGTGCGTCCGTTGGCCGACGACAGCGCACCATGCGCGACCGGCCGGCCGCCGCGCTTGAGCACCAGGGTGGTCGTTGCGGCGTCGTACTCGGCCGCCAGCGCAGCCAGCCTGGGATTGCTCATCAGCTGCAGGAAATGGGCCTTGGAGTGCCACCGTGGCGCGGCAGGATCGATCGGCGCCGTGCCGTGGGCGATCGCGAATCGCCGGTCGTGCGGGATTGGCCGCCCGGCCCGCAATTCGACCGAATCCAGAGCCTCGGCGGACAAGCCCTTGACCGGGTATCGGCGCAGGGCGGCGATGGTGATGTTCATGATCCGACAGAACCTCCGGACCCGATCGATGTCAACGCCGCGGCCACATCCGAAGGCGGTCGCGCTGCCGCTTGTGTGACCTTCCTGCAACACCCATATCTCGCATGACGGAGGGCGGTGCCGCGCGCGGGCCGCTCCGGCGGACAGGGATCGCAGACGCCCGAGAACCCGGTATCCTCCGTGTGACGCCGGCCGTGTCGCCTCGCAGGGGCCGGTCCGGCGGTACTGGCTCAACGCGGTACTCGACGGAGACACACCGATGAATTTTGAGAAGCTGTCCGACCGCTCGCGCGGTTTCCTGCAGTCGGCCCAGACCTACGCTCTGGGTCAGGGCCACCAGCGACTTCTGGTCGACCACCTGCTCAAGGTCTTTCTGGATGACAAGGAAGGCTTGGCGTCGGCCTTGATCGAGCGGGCCGGCGGCGACCCCAAGGCGGCACGTCTCGCCGTCGAGGCCACGCTCGCCAAAGTTCCCCGGGTCGAGGGCAGCGGTGCCGGCCAAGTCTACATGTCGCCCGAACTGGCGCGCGTGCTGACCCAGGCCGAGCAGGTCGCCGAAAAGGCCGGCGACCAGTACGTGACGGTCGAGCGCCTGTTGCTCTCTATCGCGCTCGCTTCCGGAACCGACGCCGCGAGGGCGCTGAAGGATGCCGGCGTCAACCCACAGGCGCTCGAGCACGCCATCCAGGACATCCGCAAAGGCCGGACCGCGGACACGGCCAACGCCGAGGGCAATTTCGACGCGCTGAAGAAGTACACCCGCGACCTCACCGAGGCGGCGCGGTCGGGCAAGCTCGACCCGGTCATTGGCCGCGACGAGGAGGTCCGGCGCACCATCCAGGTGCTCTCGCGCCGCACCAAGAACAACCCGGTGCTGATTGGCGAGCCGGGCGTCGGCAAGACCGCCATCGTCGAGGGCCTGGCCCAGCGGATCGTCAACGGCGACGTGCCGGAGGGTCTGAAGAGCAAGCGGCTGCTGGTGCTCGACCTCGGCGCGCTGATCGCCGGCGCCAAGTTTCGCGGCGAGTTCGAGGAGCGGCTGAAGGCGGTGCTGAACGAGCTCGGCCACACCGAGGGCGAGGTCATCCTGTTCATCGACGAGTTGCACACCCTGGTTGGCGCCGGCGCCGCCGAGGGAGCGATGGACGCATCCAACATGCTGAAGCCGGCGCTGGCGCGCGGCGAGTTGCACTGCGTCGGCGCCACCACCCTCGACGAGTACCGCAAGCATATCGAGAAGGACGCCGCCCTGGCCCGGCGCTTTCAGCCGGTGTTCGTCGCCGAGCCGGGGGTGGTCGAGACCATCTCGATCCTGCGCGGCCTCAAGGAGAAGTACGAGTTGCATCATGGGGTGCGGATCACCGACGGCGCCCTGGTGGCGGCGGCGAACCTGTCGAACCGCTACATCACCGACCGATTCCTGCCCGACAAGGCCATCGACCTGATGGATGAGGCAGCGAGCCGGCGGCGCATGGAGGTCGACAGCAAGCCCGAGCCGATCGACGAGCTGGACCGCAAGATCATCCAGCTCAAGATCGAGCGCGAGGCCCTGAAGAAGGAAACCGACAAGGCGAGCCGCAGCCGCCTCGACACTCTGGAAGGCGAGTTGGTCGAGCTGGAGGAGAAGGCCGCCGAGCTGACCGCGCGCTGGCAGAACGAGAAGGACATGCTGCTCGGCTCGCAGAAGCTGAAGGAGAAGCTCGACCAGGCCCGCCAGGAGCTGGAGGTGGCCAAGCGCCAGGGCGACCTGACCCGGGCCGGCGAGCTCACCTACGCCGTGATCCCGCAGATCGAGCAGACGCTCGCGCAAGCCGAGGACGTCTCTTCCAAGCGCATGCTGAAGGAGGAGGTGAACGACAGCGATATCGCCTCGGTGGTGTCGAAGTGGACCGGCATCCCGGTCGACAAGATGCTGGAGGGTGAGCGCGACAAGCTGCTGGCCATGGAGACCAACCTGCACCGGCGTGTGATCGGCCAGGACGAGGCGATCGGCGCGGTCGCCAACGCGGTGCGGCGCGCCCGCGCCGGGCTGCAGGATCCGAACCGGCCGATCGGCTCGTTCCTGTTCCTCGGCCCGACCGGCGTCGGCAAGACCGAGCTGACCAAGGCGCTGGCCGAGTTCCTGTTCGACGACGAGCACGCGATGGTCCGCATGGACATGTCGGAGTACATGGAGAAGCATGCGGTCGCGCGTCTGATCGGCGCCCCCCCGGGTTATGTCGGCTATGAGGAGGGCGGCGCCCTGACCGAGGCGGTGCGGCGGCGGCCGTATCAGGTGGTGCTGTTCGACGAGGTCGAGAAGGCCCACCCCGACGTCTTCAACGTGCTGCTGCAGGTGCTCGACGACGGCCGACTGACCGACGGCCAGGGCCGCACGGTGGACTTCCGCAACACACTGATCATCATGACCTCCAACCTCGGTGCCGACCTGCTGGCCGGGCAACCCGACGGCGAACCGGTCGACGCGGTCCGCGAGGGCGTGATGGAAGTGGTGCGGCGGGCGTTCCGACCGGAGTTCCTGAACCGGCTCGACGAGATCCTGCTGTTCACGCGCCTCGAGCGCGAGGCCATGAAGGACATCGTCGACATCCAACTCGGCCGACTCAGGAAGATGCTGGCCGATCGGCAAATCGCCCTGGAGCTCGACGACCAAGCCCTCGCCTGGCTTGCCGCCGCCGGCTACGACCCGGTCTATGGCGCCCGGCCGCTGAAGCGCGTGATCCAGCGTTCGCTGCAGAACACGCTCGCCAACCGGATCCTCGAAGGCCGGATCCGCGACGGTCAGCGCGTGCTGGTCTCGGTGGTCGACGGCCAACTCGCCATCGACGGCGAGAAGGCGGCCCGTGCCGAGGAAGTGACGGTCGAGGCGGCTGAGTAAGCCGCGCCGGCAGCCGCCGCGGCGGCGAGGGCCTTGGCCCTTTCCCGGCGCGGCGGGTCGCGGCACACTCCGCGCAACCAAGACCACAGATCTCCCGGGAGAGAACATCAATGGAAACCGTCGCTCAACTTCGCGTCGACCTCGCCTGCGCCCTGCGGTGGGCCGCCCGCATGGGCCTCAACGAGGGCGTCGACAACCATTTCTCGGCGGCGGTTCCGGAGGCCGACGGCGCCATCCGTGGCGACAAATTCCTGATCAACCCGTTCGGTTGGCACTGGTCGGAGATCACGGCCTCGTCTCTGGTGCTGTGCGACGCCGAGGGCACCGTGCTCGAAGGCACCGAGACGGTGGAGACGACGGCCTTCTGCATCCACAGCCGGATCCACGTGAACCACCCCAGCGCGGCGGTGGTGCTGCACACCCACCAGCCCTTCGCCACCGCGTTGTCCCTGATCGAAGGCGGGCGGCTGGAGATGGTCGAGCAGAACGCGCTGATGTTCGACGACCGCATCGCCTACGACGACGACTACGAGGGGCTGGCGCTCGCCACCGAGGAAGGCGACCGCATGGCGGCCCAGATGGACGGCAAGCCGATCCTGATGCTGGCCTCGCACGGCATCCTGGTGTCCGGACCGACGGTGGCCGACGCCTTCAACGACCTCTACTACCTGGAGCGCGCCGCGATGTTCCAGGTCCACGCCAAGTCGACCGGCGGCAAGCTGCGGCGCATCGGCGACAACGTCCGGGCCCGGGTGATGGGCCAGATGGAGGAGGAGCGCCGCGCCGTCGCCGACCGGCATTTCAAGGCGCTGCGGCGGATCCTCGACCGCGAGGAGCCGGGCTACCGGATGTAGTTAGCCCGGCCCGACGCTCACGACCCTTGGGCCGGCTTGGTCAGCGCTTCCGCCGTTGCCCGCAGCCGCTCGAGGTCGAAGGAGGACACCCGGTAGGCCCAGCCTTCGGTCCGGGCGCGCGCCGCTTCGGCGAACGTCCGGGCTGCCTCCGTCGCCTCCGGCGCCAGCGACAGGACGACCCGCAGCCATGGCGCCGCCTGGGCATCGCCAGCCGGGTCGGAAGCCATCTCCAGGACCACGGTCAGCCCGTCTCGGGTGGTGAAGCTGCCCGCACCAGGACCGGAGGCGAAGTCGAGCCCCTGCGCCGATCGCACGTCGTCGAACAGCAATCGGTCGACCACCGTGGCGGCGTTGTTGACGGTGTACTGGGAGTCGACCCGGCGGCTTTCCGCAAGATCGACGATCCGGAAGTCGTTGCCGGCGCGCTCCAGCCTAAGCACCTCGCCGGAAGCGCCGGTCAGCTGCGCCGCAACGATGGTCTCCCTGGGCACGTTGACGATCTCGCGCAGCAGCCATTGCACTGGCCCGCCGCGCAGATCGAGTTCACCCTCGGCCAGATAGGTCTGCTGCTCGCCGGTGCGGCGGACGTAGACCATCGGCTTGCCGCCCGACAGGCTCTCGCGCCGCTTGCCGACATGCACATCGACCAGCGGGTCGCCCGCCCCGGCCGCCACCACGACCCGCGTCGCGTTGGAGCCCTTCTCGGCCAGGTCGGCGAGGTCGAGCCGGCCGAATCGGTCGGCGTCGGCGGTCTTGCGCTCGATCAGCTCGATCTGCCCGAGATCGAACAGCAGCTTGCGGACCAGGTCGGTGCGCGCCGGATAGCCGTCCTTCTCCTCGACGACCCAGTCGGCGTCCCGGCGGGTCAGCGTGACCGTGCCGGGCGCCGCGTCCGCGGCGCGCTCGAGCCGGACCTGACTGACCTCGCCGGCCCGCGCCTCGAGGGTCGGATAGGGCCGCTCGGCCTGGACCGAGGTACGGGTCTCGGCGGTGCGCTCGACGACCGCGGCCACGGCCGCCGCCGTGGCAGCCAGCGTGACCGCCCCGAGCAGCATGACGGTGCGTCGTCTGATCATGGCCGGATCCTCCTCACGCTTCCACCGCCGCCCGGCGTGCCCGCCGGCGGATCCGCCAGACCGCCAGGACGACCGCGAACACCGCCACCACGATCGGCATCAGCGCGATGTTGGCGAACAGCACCTTGGTCTCCAGGCGCTCGACATCCTCGCGCAACGACCTCTGCACCTCGCGAAGTTCGGAGCGCAACCGCAGGATCTGCCTCTGGTACTCCTGCACCTGGCCGCGCTCGTCGGCGCTGAGCGCCACCGGACCGCCGGTCGACGCCTCGCGGTTGCGCAGCGCGTCGAGCTTCTTCTGGGTGTCGGCAAGAGTCTCGCGCAGTTCCTGTTCCTTGGCCTGGAACTTCCGATCAGCCTCGCGCTTGATCTGCTCGATCACCTCGAACGGTCGGTACGACGATCCCTGGCCGCGCAGGTCGAGCAGCGCCGACGATCCGGTCAGGGCGTCGAGGGCGTTGGCCACGAAGTCGCCGTTGCCGGCCCCCGGCACCGCCACGCGCCGGCCGTAGAACTCGCGGAACTGCACCCAGAACCGGTCGGTCAGAACGTCGCTGTCGGCCACCACGATCGCCTGGATCGGCGTCGTCGAGGCCGTCAGGACGGTGTCGAACACCGCGCTCGGATCGTCGTCCTGATCCTCGGCGAGCGGCGGCCGGCCGGTTCTGGG
>CAYNFA010000042.1:0-13519 GCA_964396345.1 uncultured Thalassobaculum sp. | reverse complement strand
GCTGGTTCAGGGTCTGCTCGCGCTCGTCGTTGCCGCCGCCCAGGCCGGCGCCGCGGTGGCGTCCGACCGCGTCGATCTCGTCGATGAAGATGATGCAGGGGGCGTTCTTCTTGCCCTGCTCGAACATGTCGCGCACCCGGCTGGCGCCGACGCCGACGAACATCTCGTCGAAATCCGACCCGGAGATCGTGAAGAACGGCACGTTGGCCTCGCCGGCGATGGCGCGCGCCAGCAGGGTCTTACCGGTGCCCGGGGGTCCGACGAGCAGGCAACCCTTGGGGATCTTGCCGCCGAGACGCTGGAAGCGCTGCGGGTCCTTCAGAAACTCTACGATCTCCTCGAGCTCGGTCTTGGCCTCGTCGATGCCGGCGACATCGTCGAACGTCACCCTACCGGTCTTCTCGGTGAGCAGGCGCGCCCGGCTCTTGCCGAAGCCCATGGCCTTGCCGCCGCCGCCCTGCATCTGGCGCATGAAGAAGATCCAGACGCCGATAAACAGCAGCATCGGGAACCAGCTGATCAGGATCCCGAGAATGCCGGACATGCCCTCCTCCGGCGGCGCTGCCGAGATCCGAACCCCGGCGCCGGTCAGGCGCTGGACCAGATCGGCGTCCTGCGGCGCGTAGGTCGAGAAGCCGCGGCCGTCCGAGAAGTGACCGTTGATCGTGTTGCCCTGGATCGTCACCTGGTTGACGCGGCCGGCTTCGACCTCAGCCAGGAAGTCCGAGTACGGCAGGCTGTACTGGCTGGTCCTGGGCGTTGAGCCCTGGAACAGGTTGAAGAGCGCCACCAGCAGCACGCCGATGATGATCCACAGGGCGAGATTCTTGCCGAAATTGTTCACTTAGCCTGCCTTCTGTTTCACGGCAGTGGGCCGGGACTCGACGCCGGCGCCGGGTCGTCGATGGTTACGGGAACGGCAGGTCCGGACAAAACCGGACCCGGACCATCTCACCGACCCAACCGAACGGCGCAGGCGCGCTTTCTACAAGGTGGGGGAGGGCGATACCCCCGTCAAGGTCGACGACCGCCGGCAGGGCCAGCCGCGCCGCGTGCGCGAGCGCCGGCGCGGCTGGCAGGCCGCCAACCCCGGCGGTCCGGCGCCAGCGCCGCCAGCCCTCCTCGCCGCACACGCCGACCCGCACCGGCGCGTCGGTCGGGTTGTGGATTTCGAAGCGGCCGTCCCAGCGCAGCCGCCCGCGCGGCTCGACCACCGCCGGACGGGCCGCCTGGCGCCAGTCGCGCAGGACGCTGACGGCCCCTGCGGAACGCTCGAGTCGACAGCCGGCCAGGGTGCGGATGCCGGTCCCCGCCCCTTCCTCCTCGATCCAGGCCAGCAGCCGGTCCAGCCGTTCGCCACGGGCCGGGTAGCCGGATCCGCCGGCGGCGCGGAGCGCGCGTCCAACCAGCCGGCGCCGCAGCAGCGCGGGCGCGTCCAGCAGCGCCGGCCGCGCCAGGGTCACGGTGCCGGCCGGGGTGAGCGTGGCGTGCGCTGCCATCCAGTCGGCGCAATGCCGGTCGAGCGCACACCGCGCCGTCGTCATCGCCGACGCCAGCCGCCCGAGGCGTTCGGCGGTCACCCCGGACGCCGCCAGCGCGCCGGCCAGCGCCCGGTAGCGGGTCCGGGCAAACCGCGGATCCAGGTTCGAGGGGTCTTCCGCCCAGGTGAGCCCGGCGGCACGGCAGGTGGCGACCAGACGCTCCTTCGGCAGGTCGAGCAGCGGGCGTACCAGCGTCACACCGTCGACCCGGCGTGTCGCGGGGATGCCGGCGAGCCCGTCCGGCCCGGTGCCGCGCTCGATCCGGTGCAGCAGGGTCTCGGCCTGATCGTCGAGATGGTGCGCCAGCGCCAGCGCCTCGCTCCCGTCGCGGTGGCAGGCACCGGCGAGCAGGCGATAGCGTGCCTCGCGGGCCGCCGCCTGAAGCCCGGTCACCGGCTTCGGTCCGTCCCAGGTAAGAATCCGGTGGCGCCGCCCGAGGCTGGCCGCCAGCCGGCCGACACCCTTCGCCTCGGCTGCGGCATCCGGCCGCAGGCCATGGTCCACGGTGTAGACCGTCAGGTCGCGACCGCGAGACCGCGCCCAGCCGTCGCAGAGATGAAGCAGCGCCACGCTGTCGACGCCGCCGGACACCGCCACCGCCAGCGCGCCCGATGCACCGGCGAGCAGGGGTTCGATCCGGCTGGCGAAGTCGACCGGGTCGACCGGATCAGGCGCGGCGATCAGCCGGAGCACTTAAGCTTCTGCGTCTCCTGGACGAGCCGCCGCTTGATGTTGGACGGTGCGTCCGGAAATTCGGCCTGCAGCCGCTGATAGGTCGCGCAGGCCTCGGCGGGCTGTCCGACCTGGCCGAGCGCCATGCCGAGCTTCAGCAGGTTGTCGGCGGCCTTCGGGCTCTTCGGGTACTTCTGATAGCCCTCGAGAAACACCACCGCCGCGTCCTGGTAGCGCTGGCGGACGTAGAATGTTTCGCCCATCCAGTACTGCGCGTTGCCGGCCAGGGCGTCGGTCGGATGCCGGTCAACAAACGCCCTGAAGGCGATCTCTGCCCGATCGTAGTCGTGCTTGACGAGATGGTCGAACGCCGCCTGGTACTGCTGCTCGATCGAGCCGTCCGGAAGCGCCGCTTGCTGCTGCTGGCCGGCAGCCGGCCGCGCGGAGCCGACGCGCGATGCCTCGGCCTGGGAGATCTGGCCGAGCGGGCGGGGCGGGGCGCCCAGCGTCGACGCGGCGGAGCCACTGGCGGGCGCCGGGGTCGGCGCGGCCTCGGTGCGGCCACCGGTAGCCGGCGCGGACCCCGAAGCCTCGAGGGCCTGCAGGCGCAGGTCGGTATCGGTCTGCACCTTCTCGACCTGATCGCCGACACGCTGAACCTGATAGCCGAGTTCCTCGACCCGCCCGGTCAGGGAGCGGATCTGGCTCTCGAGCTGTTGAACCTTGGTGAGAAGATTGGGGATCGCCGCCTGGGCGCCGGCATCGACCGGGCCGCTAAGGCTGCCCGAAGGTGGCGGCGAGCCCGCGTAGACTGTCCGCTGCAGTTCGGTCACCGTGCGTTCGAGCCGCGCGACGCGGTCGACGAGCGCCGAAACATCCTGCTGAGCCGCCACCGGCATCGCCAGCGATGACCAGGCTGCCAGGATCAGGGTCGATGCGAGGCCGAAGCGCTTCATGGCCCGATACCTATCCCAATCTCACGGCGAAAATGAGGCGCCGACGGCCGCGGTCACGCCGCGGCCGTCGGTTCACGCACTCAACCACGCAGACCGTCAGTTGATGACGGTGACTCCGCGACGGTTCTGGGCCCACGCCTCTTCGTTCGAACCGAGGACAGCCGGGCGCTCCTTGCCGTAGGAGATCGTCGCCAGCCGGCTCGGATCCACGCCGAGGGAGACCAGGTAGTCCCGAGCCGCAGCGGCACGACGCTCGCCGAGGGCCAGGTTGTATTCACGGGTGCCGCGCTCGTCCGCATGACCTTCGATGGAGACGGTCGCCTGCGGATACTTGCGAAGCCAGAAAGCCTGCTTCTCCAGTGTGGTGCGCGACTCGGTCGACAGCTCGGAGCTGTCGAACGCGAAGAAGACGCGGTCGCCGACGTTGACGACGAAATCTTCCGACGAACCCGGGGTCGGACCCGCCGGAGCCGGCGCGGTCGTGCTCTGGACACTACCCGAACCGGCAGCGCTCGCCGACGTGTCGGGCGCAGTCTCGCAAGCGGCGAGAAGCGCGACGGCGGCAAAAACGCTCAACAACTTCATGCGCATGATTGGTGATCCCTCTGGAGATGTGTGAACCCTGGCGCCCCGCCCCCTCTCGCGGTCCGGTGGGACCCCGTTCCTCCGGGCCCTGCCTCGGTCGGTCGCACGTATCTCCGCCCGGCCCCCGACCTCGAGCGAGCCTCTTATACTTGCCAATCGCTTGGCGAAGCAAGCGTATCCTTGATGTCCCGGCGCTATCTCAGCAACGGACTCCAGGCTGGATCGGACGCGTCGAGGGGGGTGACGACCTCGCGTTCATTGTAGCCGGTGAGGTCGATCGTAAACAACTTGGACTCGCCACCGCGTCCCGCGGAATCGGTGCGCTGCTGCTTGAAGTAGACAAGCACCCGGCCGTTCGGCGCCCAGCTCGGCGCCTCGACCAGGAAGCCCTTCGCCAGCAGGCGCTCGCCCGAGCCGTCGACCCGCATGACCCCGATGTGAAACTCGCCGCCGGCGATCTTGGTGAAGGCGATCAGATCGCCGCGCGGCGACCACACCGGTGTCGCGTAGCGGCCCTGGCCGAAGCTGATCCGGCGGACGCTGCCGCCGTTCGAGTCCATGACGTAGAGCTGCTGGGCGCCGCCGCGGTCCGAGTTGAACGCCACCTGGGTGCCGTCCGGCGAGAAGCACGGCGAGGTGTCGATCGAGGGGTTGTTGGTCAGGCGCGTCACCCGGCGGGTGCGCAAATCCATCCGGTAGATGTCGGTGATGCCGTCGCGCGCCAGGCTCATGATCACCTGGTTGCCATCCGGCGAGAAGCGCGGCGCGAAGGTCATGCCGGGGAAGTCGCCCAGGACTTCCTGCTGACCGGTGTCCAGGTTGAAGATGTAGACCCGCGGCTTGTTGTTGTAATAGGCGAGGTAGGTGATCTCCTGGTGGGTCGGCGAGAAGCGCGGGGTCAGCACCAGCGTGCCACCGTCGGTCAGGAACTTATGGTTGGCGCCGTCCTGGTCCATGATCGCCAGCTGCTTCTTGCGGCGGTTCTGGGCGCCGCTTTCGGCGATGTAGACGACACGACTGTCGAAATACCCGTCCTCGCCGGTGATCCGCTTGTAGATCATGTCGGCGATGATGTGGGCCGCCCGCCGGAGCGATTCCGGGATCACCGTCAGGGTGGTGCCGGTCATGTACTGCTCGGCGAGCACATCCCACAGCCGGAACTCCACCCGCACCTGGTTCTGGCCGAGTTCGGTGACGCGGCCGTGGACCAGCGCCTGCGAGTTGATCAGGCGCCAGTCGGCGAAGCGCGGGACGGCGTCGAATTCCAGGTCGGTCTGGATGAAGGCGTTCTGGTCGATCGGCGCGAACAGGCCGGAGCGCTCCAAATCGGCGCGGATGATGGTCGCGATCTCGCGGCCGATCCGGGTCGGCTCGATGCCCTGGCCCTTGAAGTCGGCGATCGCCACCGGCATCGGCTCGACCCGGCCCCGGGTGATGTCGATCCGCAGCTCCGCCGCCGCCGGGCTGGCGAAGCCGGCGATCGTCCCCGCCGCCAGCCCGCCGGCCAGCGCCCCGCCGGTCAACGCTCCGCCAAGCGTGAGCCTGCCGAAATCGCGCCGCGACACGGTCGTCAGCGGCCGGGGAGGCGCGCTCGCGGTCACGACAGCATGTCCCGCGGATCGAAGGTGATCGTGAAGTTTTTCCATGTGTCGTACTTCTCCGGCGGGAGGTTGAGAGGTGTGCAGACCGGGTTGCGCAACGCCCGGAGCGCCGATTCCGCGGCCGCCCGGAAGAACGGGTCGCTGCGCAGCCGGCCGGTGTCGACGATCTCGGCCGCGCGCACGGTCCGGTCGGCGTTCATCTGGACCCGGATCTCCACCAGCAGGGACGCTCCCTCCTTGGCGCCGGCCGGAACCAGCCAGCACCGGGCGATCTGCTGTCGGATCGCGTCCATCTCCGACACCGAGAGCGGCCGGTCAGCGTCGAAATTCGAGCGGCGCGCCGTCGAGTCGGTGGTCTTCGGCGCGTCCTGGGCGGTCTCGGCCGGCTGCGCAGCGCTGTCCTTCATCTTCTGAACGGTCTTCAGCACGTTCATGAAGTCGTCGGACTTCTCCGGCTTCGTCTGGTCCGGCGTTGCCTTGGCGACCTGCTCCTTCGCCGGCCGCGTCGGCGGCGTCGGCCGCGACACCGGGATCGGCGGCGCCGGCGCCGGGGTCGCGTCGGCGGCCCGCACGGCCTCCGGCTCGGGCTTCGCCGGCGCTGGCTTCGGCGGCTCAGGCTTCGCCGAATCCGGCTTCGGCGGCTCGGGCTTGGTGACCTCGACGGGCTTCGGCGCCTCGGGCTCGGGTTCCGGCTTCCTGGCCTCCTGAGGCTTCGGCTTCGGCAGCGGTATCGCCTCGGCTTCGGGCTGCGGCGGCTTGACCTCCTGCGGCTTCGGCTTCGGCAGCGGCACCGGCTCGGCCTTGGCGATCGCCTCGGGCTTCGGCGCCGGAACCGGTTCGGCGGGCTGCGGCCGCGCGGTCGGGGCCGGCGCCGGCTCGACCGGCGGCGCCTGCGGCCGCGGCGGAGCGGTGCGCGAGGCGGTCGGCGCCTGCGGCTCGGCGCGCGGGAGAGCGACCGCCGGGGCCTCGATCTTGGGGGCCTCGACCTTCGGCGCCGGCGGCGGCGGCGGTGCGGCGGCGCTGGCCGGCGGCGGCGGCGGGGTGCGCGGGGCGTCCGGCTTGGCCTTGCTGCTCTGGGTCGGCGCGTCGGGCTTCTTGGCCTGCTCGGCCGGCGGCGGGGCGTTGGTCACCGCCCCCACGGTGACCACGTCGACCACCACCAGGCGGTTCTCCATCGGCTCCGGCCGCACCAGTTGCGGCAGGCCCACGAAGGCCAGCACCACCAGCGCCAGGTGGAAGACGATCGAGAGTGTCAGGCCACGGGTCATGACCGCCTCGTCAGCTCAGGGCCGGGCCGGGGCCGGAGCCGCGGGCTCGGGAAGCTCCGCCAGCAGGGCGACCCGGGAGAACCCCGCCGAGCTGACCATCCCCATCACCTCCATCACCGAGCCGTAGGCGATGCGGCGGTCGCCGCGCACGAAGATGCGGGTGTCGGGCTTGGCGCCGGTGACCGCCATCAGCCGTGGCACCAGCTGGTCGGCCGTGACTTCGGTTTCCTGCAGGAAGATCGTCCCATCCTCGCGCACCGTCACCACCAGCGGCTCGATCTCGTCGGTCAGCTGCGCCGCCTCGGTCTTAGGAAGATCGACCGGAACGCCGACGGTCAGCAGCGGTGCCGTGACCATGAACACGATCAGCAGCACCAGCATGACGTCGACGAACGGGGTGACGTTGATGTCGCTCATCGGGCTGTAGCGGCGACGCCCGCCGCCGCCTGCCTTGATCATCGGCGCGGCCACGGCTCAGCTCCCCTCGTCGAGCTGGCGGGACAGGATCGATCCGAACTCGGACGCGAAGCCCTCCAGCTTGGTGGCATACTTGGCGAGATCGCTGGAGATCTTGTTGTAGAAGATCACCGCCGGAATCGCCGCTACCAGGCCGAGCGCGGTCGCGAACAGCGCCTCGGCGATGCCGGGGGCGACCACCGCCAGGCTGGTGTTCTTCGAGGCGGCGATCGACTGGAAGCTGTTCATGATGCCCCAGACCGTGCCGAACAGCCCGATGAACGGCGCCGTCGAGCCGACCGAGGCGAGGAAGGTCATGCGCTTCTCCAGCGCCTCCATCTCGCGCGAGATGGTCAGCCACATCACCTGCTCGATGCGCTGCCGCAGGCTCGCCCTGAGCTCGTTGCCGCGCGTCGTCAGGCCGCGCGCCGCCGAGCGCCGCCACTCCCGCATCGCCGACGAGAACACCGCCGACATCGGGTCCTCCGGGTGGTTGCCCATCCGGTCGTACAGGTCCTCCAGCGAGCCGCCGGACCAGAACGCCTCCTCGAAGTCGGCGGCGCGCCGCCGCAGCGCCCGGATCTTGAGGATCTTGTCGAAAATGATCGCCCAGCAGATCACCGAGGCGACCAGCAGCATGAGCATGACCGACTTGACGATCCAGTCGGCGGCCAGGAACAGGTCCCAGATGTCCATTCTGGAGGCCTCGGCCACGGCCCCGAGCGCGATCTGTGCGGTTTGGTCCATCGATCCCCTCGTCGCTGATTAAACGCCGCCCGCCGCCCGTCCGAAGGCCTCGCGGACCGGGCTCGGGACCCGGACCGGACGGCCTTCGCCGTTCACGCAGGCGATGGTGAGGTCGAGCGACACCAGCGCGCGCTCCTCACCCTGCCTGTGCACCGTCTGCTCGGCTTCGATGGCGGCCCCCCGCCAACCGGTCATCCGGGTCCGGACCTCGAGCGCGTCGTCGAGACGCGCCGGGGCCCGGAAGTCGATCGTGCAGCGCCGCACGACGAACACCACGTCGTGGTCGGCGCGCAGGCGCGCCTGCTCGATCCCGAGGCGCCGCAGCGTCTCGGTTCGGGCGCGCTCCGCGAACCGCAGATAATTGGCGTGGTAGACGATTCCGCCGGCGTCCGTGTCCTCGTAGTAGACACGCACCGGAAACCGGAACTCCCCGCCGGCGAGCGGCCCGTCGGCCGCCGAGGGGTCAAGCATCGTCCCCCTCCGCCGTATCCTGCGGCAGCAGTTCCAACTGGGCGGCGGCGACCGCCGTCGGCGTCAGCCCGAGATAGCGCCAGCCCGACGCCGACAGCATGCGGCCGCGCGGCGTGCGCTGGATCAGTCCCTGCTGCATCAGGTAGGGCTCGATGACTTCCTCAATCACGTCGCGCTGCTCGCCGAGGGCGGCGCCCAGGGTCTCGGCGCCGACCGGCCCGCCGCCGTAGTTCTCGGCGATGCAACCGAGATAGCGCCGGTCCATGGCGTCGAGGCCGCGCCGGTCGACGTCGAGCCGGGTGAGCGCCGCGTCGGCGATCTCGGCGTCGACCCGGCCGGACCCGGCGACCGTGGCGAAGTCGCGCACGCGCCGCAGCAGGCGCCCGGCCACGCGCGGGGTCCCGCGCGCGCGACGCGCGATCTCGTGGGCGCCGTCGTCGGCGAGGTCGAAGCCGAGCAGGCGGGCGCCGCGCCGGACGATGCCGCCGAGTTCCTCGGTGTCGTAGAACTCCAGCCGCAGCGGGATGCCGAAGCGCTCGCGCAGGGGGGTCGTGATCAGCCCCGACCGGGTGGTTGCCGCCACCAGGGTGAACGGCGGCAGGTCGATCCGGATCGATCGAGCCGACGGTCCCTCGCCGATGATGAGGTCGAGCTGAAAGTCCTCCATGGCGGGATACAGCACTTCCTCTACGGCAGGATTGAGGCGGTGAATTTCGTCGATGAACAGCACATCGCGTGGTCCGAGGTTGGTCAGAAGCGCGGCCAGGTCGCCGGCCCGGGCGATCACCGGACCGGAGGTGGCGCGGAAGTTCACGCCGAGTTCGCGCGCCACGATCTGGGCGAGCGTGGTCTTGCCGAGGCCGGGCGGTCCGTACAGCAGCACGTGGTCGAGCGCCTCGCCGCGGCCGCGCGCCGCGTCGATGAAGACCTTGAGGTTCTGGCGCACCCGCTTCTGGCCGACGAACTCCTCCAGGGTCTGCGGGCGCAGGCTCTTCTCGCCGGTGTCCTCGGCGGCCCGCTCGGCGGCGACCAGCCGGTCGGCTCCCTCCAGGTCGGGCCCCTCCCCATCGTCGCCCTGATCGCCACCCAGGCTCACGACGCCAGTTCCTTGAGCCCGAGGGTGATCAGCTTGTCGAGGGCGGCGCCGTCGCCGAGCGTCTTGCGGGCGCTGGTGACCGCGCCGAACGCCTCGGCCCGGCCGTAGCCGAGGTTGACCAGCGCCGACACCGCGTCGGCCAGCGCGTCGTCGCCGGGCCGACCGGCGACCGCGGCGGCGCGGGTGGTGGCGGCGGCGTCGGCGCCGAGGCCGAGGGCGACGTTGACGGTCTTGTCCTTGAGCTCGTTGACGATGCGCTGCGCCAGCTTCGGGCCGACGCCGTCGGCGCGGGTCAGCATCACCCGGTCCTGCGAGGCGATGGCGGTGAACACCTCGTCCGGCGACAGCACCGACAGGATCGACAGCGCGTGCTTGGCCCCCACCCCCTGCACGGTCTGCAGCATCCGGAAGCCGGTGCGCTCGGCCGCCGTGGCGAAGCCGTAGAGGTGGATGTGGTCCTCGCGGACATGGGTGTCGACCAGCACCGACACCGCCGCTCCCGGCTCGCCAAGGGCGGTCAGGGTGCGCGCCGAGGCGAACACCAGGTAGCCGACGCCGCCGACGTCGATCACCGCCGCACCGTCCGACAGCCCGTCCAGCAGGCCCTTCAGCTTGGCGATCACGAGGCGGAATCCCTGGCCAGCGCCGCCGCGATGGCGCGTTGCAGGCCGGGCTGCAGGCTGCCGACGGCGTCCGGCCGGCGCGACGCGGCCCCGGCGCTGTCCCCGTAGGCGCCGCGGGCCTGGACGTAGTGGGCGTGGCAGACCGCGACCGCCAGCGCGTCGGCGGCATCGGCGCCGGCGATGCGGGCCCCCGGCAGCAGCAAGGCGATCATCGCCTGGACCTGCTCCTTGGCGGCGCTGCCGGTGCCGACCACCGATTTCTTTACCCGCTTGGGCGCGTACTCCGCCACCGGCAGCCCGGCCTTGGCCGGCGCCAGCAGCACCACGCCGCGGGCAAGGCCGAGCTTCAGCGTCGATTCCGGGTTGCGGTTGACGAAGGTCTCCTCGACCGCCGCCTCGACCGGCCGCCAGCGCTCGATCAGCTCCAGGACGCCGTCGTAGAGTTGCACCAGCCGGGTGGCGATCGGCGCGTCGCCGTCGGAATGCACCGTGCCGTCGGCAACGTGGCGCAGCACGAGGCCGTCGGCCTCGATCACGCCCCATCCGGTGTTCCGCAGCCCGGGGTCGAGCCCGATCAGACGCATCCAGGCCCCTCCATGTCGCCAGCGCGGGTCGGCGCCGCTCAGGCCGTCAGCTTCGCCAAGACGTCGTCGGCGATCTCGAAATTCGCCGAGACCTGCTGGACGTCGTCGCTGTCCTCGAGCGTGTTGAACAGCTTGAGCAAGGTCCCGGCCTGTTCCTCGTCGACCGGGATGGTGTTGAGCGGCTTCCAGGTCAGCTGCGCCGACTGCGCGGCCCCCAGGCTCTCCTCCAGCGCCTCGCGCACGGCGTGGAAATCCTCGACCGCGCAGGTGACCTCATGCTCGGATTCGGTCGACTCGGCGTTCTCGGCGCCGGCCTCGATCGCCGCCTCCAGCACCGCGTCGGGGGAGCCGGCGTCGGCCGGGTAGAGGATCTGGCCGACCCGGCTGAACATGAACGACACCGAGTTGGTCTCGCCGAGGTTGCCGCCGTACTTGGAGAACGCCGAGCGCACCTCCGAGGCGGTGCGGTTGCGGTTGTCGGTCAGGGTGTCGACGATCATCGCCACCCCGCCCGGGCCGTAGCCCTCGTAGCGCACGTCCTCGTAGTTGCTGTCGTCGCCACCGCCCGAGCCCTTCTTGATCGCCCGCTCGATGTTGTCCTTCGGCATGTTCTCCTTGCGCGCCGCCAGGATCGCCGAGCGCAGCGCCGGGTTCGACCCCGGGTCGTCGCCGGCCTTGGCGGCGATCTGCAGCTCGCGGGTCAGGCGCGTGAAGATCTTGGCGCGCTTCTTATCCTGCGCGCCCTTGCGGTACATGATGTTCTTGAACTGGGAATGACCAGCCATCTCATACACTCCCGGCCGCGACGCATCGTGTCGCGGTTGCTGCCTCTATACCAGATGTAGGGGTCCGGCGCATCACCGCGCAAGCAGCCTGCGCCCCGGCCCGACGCCGAATCGGCGCCGGCGCGCTTCTAGCACGCACGGCGGGCGGCGTCGCGGGGTTTGAGGCGGCGGTGGACCCCGCCACGGACGCCGCCACGGACGCCACCGCGGTCGCCGCCGGGCTCCGTCGTCCCGGGCGCGGCTGGACCGGGCGCGGCTGGACCGGGTCGGCGGCTTCCCCCACTGTCGGCGTGACGCCGCCCAGGTGAGATCATGCCACGCATGCGCAAGAAGGCCGACCTGCCGTCGAAGACCTGCCGGGCCTGCGGCCGCCCCTTTGCCTGGCGCCGGAAGTGGCGCGCGGTCTGGAACGAGGTGAACACCTGCTCCGAGCGCTGCAAGGCCGACCTGCGCCGGAAGGACCGACGGGCACCCGCCCACGGCGAGTGAGGGTGCCGGGCGCGGCGCCGTCAGGCAACATTAAACGCACTGTCACCGTATCCCGAAAGTACTTTAACGAATACGGCTTCGCGCTGTTCGGGGGGTGCCGATGCCACCCGCAGAGAACTCGCTGATATTTGCGCGAAAAGAGCAGTCCGCGACACACCCGTCGCGACTGCGTCGGCAATAGCAACGCCATACGCAGGCGAATATGTCCCAAGCCACTCGATGTAACTATCTGCCGCATTGAGCATATTGCTGGTGAGCTGCGTCGAATTCTGCGACGCAATTAGACCAGCGCGCCACTCCGCAGCGAGCGGGTCGGTCGCAAACGGATTGATGATATTGTAGGCTACAACGTACTCCTATTGATCGGTATCAAGCGTTTCGGTGGAATACAAGGCAGGCAAAAATAGGCATACTCCAAAAATTGTCAGAAACAGCAAATACTCACGACCCACCGAAATTAAGACGTTGGCGATTGGAAGACTTAGCGCAACTCTATCAGTTAGGTACATAGATACATCACTTGATATGCCACGTTCATACATGTAGCTAAAATAGACGCCAATTGCAGTCGCAGAGAGCATTATTATAGTCCCGACCAGTTGCCAAATCCCAGTGTTTATTCTTGTTTCCCGGAAAATGATCATGTCAAGAGAACGATTCCTTTCTCCGGCAATACGAATTACTGTAAAACTGAGAATGACAAATCCGATCGTATCCGACAGGCGCAAAGATGACCGAAGAAATTCGAAGGCATGAAAGGTACTAGAAAAACCATAGGTTTTATAGAACACTCTAGATGATCCATGGTCGTTCATCCATACTGTGTTTGTCATATTATCGAATAAGGTAGCAATGTCGGCGAGCGTGCGCTCCGGCAATATAATGACGCTCGCCAATGCTAATATCGTCGAACTTATGTCTATAATCAGGAGAGTTCCGCTGAATCTTGCGAATATCACAATTATAGATTCTGTAGGTCGGCAGCTATATTCATAGTTAATCTGTTGATTTGTCTCACTTGGCGTCCGTCCGACGAAGAAACTAGTGAGAACAACAATGTACCCTGCAACGATCCCTCCAAACATCATGAACATCGAAACATATGTGACTGCACATACGATCAACATTCTTATCGGGCGAGCATTCGTAATAATCAAAGTGAAAGCTCCAGGTTCAGGGTATTTGACTCTGTGTTTGATCTAAGTGGAATTTGATGTGATACGTCTCGAAGCAGCAGTCGACATCTGTTATCTTTCCCGGAGTCCCTCTTCCGCATACCGAAGCACGGGCTGCAACACGAACTCGATCAGCCGCCGCTCGCCGGTACGGACGTCAACCGTCACCGTCATCCCCGGCGTCGGGCGCACCGCCCGGCCATCGACCACGATGGTGTCGGACGTCAGCGCGATCCGCGCGGTGTAGGATGGCGGCGCCTTTGGGTTCTGGCCCTGAGGCGGAGCCGCACCCGCAGCACCCGCGCCGGCCCCGGCACGCGCCGCCGCCGTATGGTCGACGGCGTCGGCCGACAGCCCGACGACGTTGCCGTGCAGCGTGCCGTAGCGCAGGTAGTTGAAGGCATCGAGCTTCACCACCGCCTCGTGGCCCTCGGCCACGAAGCCGATGTCGCGGTTCGGGATCGTCGCCG
>CAYNFA010000041.1:0-13580 GCA_964396345.1 uncultured Thalassobaculum sp. | reverse complement strand
CATATGCAGAGACCAGGTCGCCACGGTCAACTCCCGGCGCGTCGGGCAGCAGGTGGAAGTCGTCGTCCTCGCCGCCATCGGTTCCCGCGTCCGCATCATAGCCGAGGATGTCGTCTGCGCCGTCCGGGTCGCGGAACCGCGGGTCGCGGACCGCCGCCGCCGGCGGATCGAGCTCCCAGTGTTCCAGGTGCAGCACCACCGCGAACGCCACCCGGGCGCCGCCCGGCCAGCGCAGCGCCGGCCGGTCCGGCAGCGCCGAGAACGGGTACAGATCGTGGTCCATGCCGGCGGCGCGGTACGACGGCATGTCAGCGCTCCTCCCCATGGCCCGGAGACTGCGCCAGGTACCAGTCCGCGATCTGGCTGCCGGTGGCCAGCCACACCCCGTCACGCTCGACGATGTGGCGCAGCGCCCGCTCCAGGTGCCGGATGCGGTGCGGGTGCCCCATGATGTACGGGTGCAACGCGATGCAGACGACCCGGCCATGCTCGGCCCCCTCCTCCCAGAGAGTGTCGAAGTGATCGGTCACCATCCGCGCGAACTCCTCGCCCTCGAACGGGTGGCGCCACACCATCGCGTCGTTGACGTCCATCTGGTAGGGCACGGTGACGAGGCGGCCGCTGCGGACCGTCATCTCGGTCGGCTGGTCGTCATGGTACCAATCGCAGTAGTAACGGATGCCGGCCTCGGCAACGAGGTCGGGGGTGTTGTGGGTGAAGGTGGCGGCCGGCGAGAACCAGCCGGCGAGCTGCTTGCCGGTGAACCGCCGGTAGGTCTCCACGCAGTCGGCGATCACCGCGCGCTCCTCCTCCTCGGGAAGCCCCCAGTGGTATTGGGTGTTGTAGACACCGTGACACAGCACGTCCCAGTCGCGCTCGACCATCGCCGCCATGATCTCCGGGTAGTGCTCCCAGTTCGCCATGTTGAGCGAGACGGTGCAGGGGATGCCGAGCCGGTCGGTCACCTCCATCATCCGCCACAGCCCGACCCGGTTGCCGTAGTCGCGGGTGCCGTAGCCGAGCACGTCGGGGTGCGGGCTGCGCGGCCACGGGTCGCGGCTGCCGATCGGGCTCGGCAGGTATTCGTAATGCTCGACGTTCGGCACCACCCAGACCGCCACCCGCGCGTCGTTCGGCCAGCGCAGATGCGGTCGGGTCACGATCGGCGAGTAGGGCACGCGCTCTCGGATCATGCGAAGACTCCGGTCTGCGGCTCGGGACGGCGGGACGGCGCTTGGCCGCGCGCGGCGACCGACCCGTCCGACAACAAGGCGATGAGGGAGTACCAACGATGACCAAGGTTGACCTGAGGCTCGCCGGCGGCGAGGTGCTGTTGCCCGGGCTCGGATTCCGCGGCGTGGACGTCCTGGTCGCGGACGGCCGCATCCAGGCCGTGACCGAGCCCGGCGCCGGGCCGGAGGCGGCCGAGACGGTGGCACTCGGCGGCCTGACGGTGCTGCCGGGCGCCTGCGACGTCCACCTGCATCTCGGCCACGGCAGCGACATCGCGCGCCCGCGGGTGCCGTCCGACGCCGACACCGAGACCGCGGCGGCGGCGATCGGCGGGGTCACCAGCTTCATCCCCTACGTGATGAGCCCCACACCCTACGCGCCGCTGTTCGAGGAGCTGAAGGAGGTCACCGAGGCCGGCGCCCGCATCGATTTCGGCTTCCACTTCGTGATCAGCACCGACGAGCAGCTTGCCGAGCTGCCGCGCTACATCGCCGAGTTCGGGGTCCCCACCGCCAAGCTGTTCATGAACATCCGCGGCGACGAGGGCAAGCGCCTCGGCCTGCCAGGCACCGACGACGGCTTCCTGTTCCGCCTGCTGGAGGTCCTGCGGGACCACGGCGGCATGCTGTGCCCGCACCCGGAAAACATCGAGGTCGCCTGGGTGCTGCGCGACCGGGTGCTGGCCGCGGACCCGGAGGGCGCCGGCGGCCTGGCCAGCTGGAACGCCACCCGCCCGCCGTTCGTCGAGGCCGACGCGATCCGCCGCGCGGCCTATTTCGGCCGGGTCGTCGGCGCGCCGGTCTACACCGTCCACACTTCCTCCGCCGAGGCGCTCGCCGCCGCCGTCGAGCAGCGCCGGCAGGGCAGCCGGCTGACCATCGAGACCTGCACCCACTATCTGACCCACGACACCACCACCGAGGTCGGGGCGCTGGCGAAGGTCAACCCGCCGCTGCGCGACCCCGCCGACCGCGAGGCGTTGTGGGAGGGGATCCGCCGCGGCGACATCGACACCGTCGCCACCGATCACATCCACCGCCCGGTTTCGTCCAAGGACGGCGGGATCTGGAAAGCCCAGCCGGGCTTCCCGGGGCTCGACGCGTTCCTGCCGGCGCTGTTCAGCGAGGGCCACCACCGTCGCGGCATCCCGCTGGAGCGCCTCGCCGAGCTGGTGACCTCGCGGCCGGCCGACGCCATGGGGCTGGCGCCGCGCAAGGGCCGCATCGTCCCCGGCGCCGACGCCGACTTCAGCATCCTCGACATGAAGGGTCGCTGGACCGTGGAGCGCTCGGGCCTCGCCACCGACGCCGGCTACTCCGTCTACGAGGGCCAGGAGATGGCGTGCCGCGTGGTGCACACGGTGGTGCGCGGGCGCTTCGCCGTGCGCGACGGCCGGCTCGACGACTCCGCGCGCGGCACCGGCCGGTTCATGCCCCGCCGGCTGTCCTGACGCGGCGGAGATCGCCCTAGTCACGGCGGCACCGGGCAGCGTACAGCCGGCCACCCAGAAGCTCGGCCCCGGTCAGCACGGCGGCGTCATGGGTGGCGTCGCGGCCGACGCCGATCTCCCGCTCGGTCTCGAACCGAGCCGCCAGCCAGCCGCGCACGGTCGCCGCCGGCAGCGGCCGGAACGGTCCCTGGTTGGGAACCTGGGCGCGCGACTCCTCCGCCTGCCAGTGCCGGCCGTAGGCCGAGTCCAGGTTGCGCGCGCTGACGACGGCATGGCCGCCCGGGCGCAGCACCCGGCGCACCTCGTCAAGCACCCGTTCCGGATCCGGCATGTGTTCAAGCACCTGCGGCAGCACCACCGCGTCGACGCTGGCATCGGGATAGGGCAGCCGTCCGTCCGGCATCAGGTCGTCGTGCACGCGCTCGAGCGGCAAGCCCTCCTGGCGCAGGCGCTCGCGGATGAAGGACAGGTTGTGCGGCGACAACTCGGCGAGGTGCAGGTGGACGCCGGGGTCGAGGCGGCGGCGCAACTCGGCGCTGTAGGTGCCGCCCCACGGCATGACTTCGACGACCCGGGCACCAGCCGCCGGCGCCGGAACGAGTTCGAGCTCGATCGCGGTTGCCTCGCCCTGGCGGCGCGACACGTAGACCCCGGCGAGCGGCGACTTGGCCCACACCGAATATCCTCGAAAGTCCGCCACCTGGCCCCAGCCCCAGCCCAGCGGATCCCAGACCGCAAACGGATTGTCGTCGTTGCGGATCTGGAAGAACGGGTACGCGTCGGCTGGTCGCGCCGGGTAGCGGGTGACAGCGGGACGCTCGAAGCGATTCCACGAGTGCACCTCCCCGAACGGCCGGCGCGGCGCCTTCATGGCCGGCGCCGAGGGCCGTGGCCGGCCGATCGCCAGCGCGCCCTGCAGTTCGAAGGTCGCCGGCACGCCGAGCATCTCGGACAGCGCCGCCTTGTCGCCGATCCCGGCGTTCCAGATCGTCGAGAAACCGCGCAGGTGCGCGCTCAGCATCATGTGGTAGGCGGCCCCGGCGACCGACTGCACGACCGAGAAATTGCCGTGGGTCCAGCCCTTCTGGAAGCACAGGTAGATCAGCGCCGAGCACTCGGAGAAGTGATGGTTGCCGCCGGAAATCTCGCGGGCGCGGACCTTCAGCGCCAGCTCGTCGATGACGATGAAGTGCCATTGCTGCTGGTTGCAGGAGGACGGCGCCTCGGTGCCGTCACGCACGATCTCCGCCAGCACCGCGCGGTCGATGGCGGTACCGTCGAAGTCGCGGCAGGAGTGGCGGGTGGCCAGCAGATCCAGGATCGCGCGCCAGTCGGCGCGGCGCGGCGTGTCCGTCGGGCCGGGCTCCGTCGGCTCCAACGGGGCGGCGGCGCTCGTCTCGCTCATTCCAGTCTCCGTCCGGCGGGTCGTCCGGGCGCCGGTCGCGCCCGCCCCAGCAATGCGTTGACAGCAGGCCGCCGCACCGCAAAAATGTCAACAGTTGACCGAAAGTCGTGCCCGCCGAACGGCCCGCTCCCGCGGTTCACGCCACTTTCCAACAGTGAGTTCGCGGGGTGTAGGGTCGAAAGCGCGGGTTATTCGATCGCCTCTGCCGCCGCCCGCGGGATTCCGGGTTGACGGATCCCGGCGGCGATCGGCGATGATCGGGAAAACGAAGCAGGCAGAGCGTCTACGGGGAACGGAGGTAACCAAATGAAGAAGCCAATGCGCATGCTGGTCCAGGCGGCGGTGGTGCTGACCACGCTGTCGGCGGCCAGCGCCGCCCAGGCCCAGGCCGAATTCAAGCTTCGCTGGGGCCACTATCTCGGCAACAGCAAGTTTCTGAAGCCCGAGCAGGACTTCGCGAAGGCGATCGAGGAACGCACCAAGGGCCGGGTCACGGTCGAGATCGCCTACTCCGGCGCGCTCGGCAAGGGTAACGAGGTTCTGACGCTCGCGGGGCGTGGCGCCATCGACATGGCCTCGGTCGTGCCGGGCTACTACGCCGACCAGCTGCGGTACTGGAAGGCGTTCCAGATCCCGTTCGTCTTCGACACGCCGAAGCAGGCGATCGAGGTCTCGATCGCGTCGCACAAGGAGCTGGCGCCGTTCAAGGCCGAGCTCGATAAGATGAACGTCAAGTTCCTGTTCCACCAGCCGCTCGGCGAGTACTACATGACCGGCCCGTCGCCGGATTGCGACACGGTCGCGGCCCTGAGCGGCAAGAAGGTCCGCAGCTTCGGCGCCGACATCCCGAAGGTGCTGGCAGCGGCCGGCGCGGTTCCGGTGACCATCGGCGTCGGCGACATCTACGAGGCGCTGCAGCGCGGCACGCTCGACTACTCGTTCATCAACGCCGGCAACATCCTGGCCACCAAGATCTACGAGCCGGGTAAGTACAGCTGCGGCCCGGTGATGGCGATCGCCGGCCACCTGATCGTCATCGGCAACCGCACCTGGGAGCGCCTGCCGAAGGACATCCAGGAGATCCTCGTCGAGGAGGCGGCCAAGGCCCAGGCGGCCTACATTCCGTTCCTGGACGAGGTCGAGGGCGACGCCGTGAAGCAGATCACGGCCGCCGGCGGCATCTTCAAGCCGTTCCCGGCCGAAGAGATGGCGAAGTGGCGTGCGGCCTCGCCTGACCTGCTGGGCGCCTGGGTCAGCGACCTGGAAGCCAAGGGCGAGGGCGAAGCGGCGGCCAAGGTCGCCGCACGCTGGCGTGAGCTGACCGGCAAGTAGATCCCGTCCACGGTACCTCCGCCCGGCCCCTACCTGGGGCCGGGCGGACGATTTTCGGAAGGCCGCGATCGCCCATGCGCGTGTTGTCCCGGCTCCTCGAGCAACTGGCCTTTCTGGTGCTGCTGGTCGGCGGCTTCGGCATGTTGCTGTCGATGTTTCTCGGCACCGCCGACGTGATCGGCACCCAGGGCTTCGGCATGCCGGTGCCGGGCGCGCGGGAGATCACCGAAAGCACGATGGTGCTAATCGTGTTCGGGGCGCTGGCCTACGGCCAGATCCGGCGCAGCCACATTCGCGTCGAGCTGCTGTACACACGGCTGCCTCCCCGGGGCAAGGCGGCCCTCGACATCCTGGCCGACCTCTGCGGCCTGCTGTTCTTCGGCCTGCTGCTGTGGCAGGGCATCAACGAAGCTCAGTTCAGCATGCAGATCGGCGAGGCCACCGATGGGCTGATCCGGTTCCCGCTCTACCCGGCGCGGATCATCCTCGCCGTCGGCACCGGGCTGTTGATCGCCCGCCTCGCCCTGGATGTGCTCGTGGACACCAGGCACCTGATCGACGGCACCCAGGCCGAGGTCCCGATCGATCCGCTGTACGCCGACCTAATCGAACAATCCTCCGCCAAGTCATAAGGGGATCGCGGTGCTCGACCCAGCCACGGCCGGCATCATCGTCGGGGCAGCGCTGTTCCTGCTGCTCGCCCTCGGCGTCCACATCGGCATCAGCCTCGGGCTGTCAGGGATCCTCGGGATCTACCTGGCCATCGGCCCCGACGCGGCCTGGGCGCAGCTCGCCACGATCCCGTTCAGCACCACGAACTCCTTCGAACTCGCTGTCATTCCGCTCTTCATCCTCATGGGATCGCTGGCGACCCAGGCGGCCTTGACCACCGACCTCTACCGCGCCGCCTACGCCTGGCTAGGCCGGTTGCCCGGCGGCCTCGCGATCGCCACCACCATGGCCTCGGCGGCGTTCGGCGCGGCCTGCGGTTCGACCCTGGTGAACGCCGCGATCTTCACCCGCATGGCGATGCCGGAGATGGCGCGGTTCGGCTACGACAAGCGTCTCAGCGCCGGCTGCATCGCGGCCGCCGGGACCCTGGCGTCGCTGATCCCACCGAGCATCCTGATGGTGATCTATGGGATCATCACCGAGCAGTCGATCGCCCAGCTTCTCATGGCCGGCCTGATTCCGGGCCTGCTGTCAGCCGCCATGTTCGTGCTCGTGATCGTGCTGATCGCCAAGTGGCGCCCGGAGCTGTGCCCCCGACCCGACATCCGGATCCAGTGGAGCGAGCGCTGGGAATCGCTCAAGCACATCTGGGGCATCGGCCTGCTGTTCATGCTGGTGATCGGCGGCATCTATTTCGGCTGGTTCATCCCGACCTACGCCGGCGCCATCGGTGCCTTCGGGGCGTTCCTGATCGTGCTCGGCAAGGGCCGGCTGTCGCGCGGCGGCCTCGTGGACACCTTCAAGGACGCCGGGACCACGACCACGGTGATCTTCATCATCGTCATCGGCGGCATGCTGTTCGCGCGGTTCCTGACCTATACCGGCCTGATCACCAACATCTCGGACTGGATGCTGGGCCTGGAACTCGGCCCGTACATGTACCTCGCGGCCTTCGCGGTCCTGTACCTGATCCTCGGCATGTTCCTGGAGCCGATCGCTATCATGGTCATGACTCTGCCGGTGATGTTCCCGATCCTGGTCGGCGTCGGCTTCGACCCGATCTGGCTTGGCGTCATCTCGGTCAAGCTGGCGGAGATCTCGCTGCTGACGCCGCCGGTCGGCCTCAACGTCTACGTGGTGCGCAGTTCCTCGCCGATCCCACTGACGCTGGAGGAGGCGTTCGCCGGGGTCACGCCGTTCGTGGTGATCGACGTCGTCACGCTGCTGCTGCTGATCGCGTTCCCGGCGATCTCGCTCTACCTGCCGAGCCTGATGAGCTACTGAGGGCGGAGGCGCTGCCGGCGGCCTAAACTCCCGCCCGGACCTCTTCCGCCGCCCGCTGCCCGGCGATGCGTCCGAGGCCGAGCGCCGTCAGCAGGCCGTTGCCCGACGCGTAGCCGCCGGCCCCGGTCCGGCCGCTGATCCCGGCCGCCGCCCCGCCGCCGGCGAACAGGTTGGCCACCGGGCTGCCGTCCGGCCGCAGCACCCGGGCGTGGCCGTCGACCAGCAGCCCGCCCTGGGTGTGGAACAACCCCGGCTTGACCCGCACGACGCCGTAGGGCGGCGCCAGGGGCGCCAGGCTGAAGTGGGCGCGCCCGAAATCGTCGGCCCGCTCGCCGCGGGCGGCGGCGTTGTAGGCGGCGAGGCTGGCCGCGAGGTTACCCGGATCGATGCCCACGGCGGCGGCCGCCGCCTCGGCGGTATCGCCCCAGCGCACGCCGCCCATGGCGGCCATCTCGGCGTACTCCTCCTCGTGGGCGGCGACGTCGTGGATGCGGCGGTCGTAGACCGCCCAGGCGAACTCGCCCTGGCCCATCACCACCGGCGCGAAGCCGGAATAGCCGGCGTCCTCGTTGCCGAAGCGCCGGCCGTCGGCCCCGACCAGGATCCCGCCCTTCTCGATGGTGGTCCAGGACAGCAGGCTGCCCTGCGGGTAGGCGACCGCGGCGTAGCCCTGATAGGCGCCCATGTTGCCGAGCGCGGCCCCGACCCGCTCGCCCCAGCGCACCGCCTCGCCGGTGCTGCCCAGCGCCCCGAAATACTCCGCCGCCGCGATCTCCGGACAGAACCGCGCCACCAGCTCGCGGTAGCCGGCGAAACCGTTGGTCGACAGCAGCAGCTTGGCAGCGCGCACGTCCTCGCCGGCGATGCGGGCGCCGACCACGGCGCCATCCTCGACCAGCAGGTCCTCGACCGGGTTGCCGACGGCAAGCGGGATGCCGCGATCGGCGACGAAGCGCAGCAGGTCGTCGACCAGATCCTGGCCGCGCCGCGAGCGCGGGGCGTGCAGCCGTGGCACCGAGTGGCCGACGTGGCGATACTCGGTGATCAGCCCCATGCGGGCGCCGAGATCGTCGATCAACCATTCGACCAGGCCTGCCGATTGTTCGGCCATCAGCCGGGTCAGCGGCTCGGCGTCGTGGTGGCCGGCGGTCGCGATCAGGTCGTCGATCAGGCGCGACGCCGAATCCTCGATGCCGGCCTCGCGCTGGTAGCGGCTGCCGGCCCCCGGCACCGAGCCGGTGCTGAGCGAGGAGTTGCCGCCGGGGCGGTCGAGCTTCTCGACGATCGCGACGTCGATCCCGGCATCATGCGCGGCGATCGCCGCCGCCAGGCCGCAGGCGCCGGCGCCGACCACCAGCAGGCCGATGGCAGCCTCGTCGTCGCTCACGCCGTCATCCCCGCCACCGTTCGGTCCCAGGGTTCGGCCAGCAGCGCCGCGTCGAGGTCCAGCAGGCGCTCCAGGGCCGGCGCCATGGCCGGGTAAGGGGCGGCGACGATGCCGGTGATCTTGGCGCGGATCACCTCGGGCGCGAACGGCCGGTCCGGTCCACCGCGCGCGCTCAGGCATTCCTCGGTCACGGTCGCACCGCCGGCGGTCTCCACGGTGACCCGCGCCGGACGGTCGTTCGGCGACGGCAGCTCAGGCTCGAAGGCGCCGATCGAGACGGCCCGGCGCAGCTCCGCCACCGCCGGATCCGCGAGGGTGGAAGCGTGGAACGCTTCGGCGCCGGCGTGGCCGTGGCGGGCGGTCGAGGCCAGGATGTGCTGCATCGAGAACTTGGCGGCGAGGGTGGTCGGCGGCTCGACCTTGTCGAGCTTTCGGCCGCGCCAGTGGGTGTCGATGTGGATGCGCCGGATCTCGCCGGCATCGGCCGGCAGCCGCTCGAGCGCGCCCAGCATGGCCTCCACCGCCGAGTGGGCGTACTGGCAGCAGGCGTGCAGCTTGTGATAGCCGTCGGCCAGCGCCCACGACACGCCCAGCTCGACCGTCAGCTCGGCCGGGTGGGTGTCGCCCTGGAACGCCCCGGCGTAGACGTCGTGCAGGCTCTCCGGGCGGCCGGTGATGCCGATCTCGGCCCAGTCGACGGCGCGCAGGCCGGCCCAGGCGCCGACCCCCGGCCAGACGTTGCGGACCAGCGCGCCTTCGACGGTGTGGTTGAACGGACCCGGCACCACCATGGTGGCCGCCGAGCCGATCGCCGCCGCCGCGGTCGCCGCCGGCAACCGGCGCAGCGCCGCCACCGTGGCGGCCGCTCCGACCGCCGCCAGGCTGCCGTGCGGGTGCAGGGTCAGGGTCGGCCAGGTAAAGGCGCGGGCGACCCGGCCGGCGGTTTCGTAGCCGATGGCCAGCGCCCGCAGCAGGTCCTCGCCGCTCGCCCCGGTCGCCTCGGCCTCGGCCAGCAGCGCCGGCACGCAGTACAGCCCGGCGTGGCAGATCACCCGGCGGTAGCCCTCGTCGAGTTCGCACCAGTCGGCGGCGCTGCCGTTGACGGTCGCCGCCGAGTAGCGGTCCAGGCGCTGGCCACGGCCGTTGAACACCGTCGCCTCGGAGCGGCCGGAGGACCGCGCCATGCCGTCGTTCAGGGCGGACAGTTCCGGCTCGTCGCGGGCCGCGACGATCGCCGCCAGATCGTCGGCCAGCACCACCGCGGCGCGCCGGCGGATCGGCTCGGGGATATCGGACCAGTTGAGGGCGGCCGACCACTCGGTCAACGCCTCCAGGCCACGGGCGATGCGGGCGGCGGCGTCGGGCCCTGCGGTCATGGCGGTCACTCCCCGGCGGCGCGGGCGGCGTCGGCGGAGACCGCCCGGCGCAAGCCGGCGATCGCCTCGTCGGTCGGCATCACGTCGGCGTACTTCGCGTTCATGTCGAACAGATTCGCGGCGTGCGAGGTCGGGCTGCGGTCGTAGACGCATTCCTGCGGCACCACGACCTTGAAGTTGTAGGCGAAGGCGTCGCTGACCGAGGACCGCACACAGCCGCTGGTGGTGCAGCCGGTGACGAACAGGGTGTCGGCGCCGAGATCGATCAGATGGCTGACCAGCGGGGTGCCGAAGAACGCGCTCGGGTGCTTCTTCGGCAGCAGCACGTCGCCCTTGCGCGGCGCGATCTCCTCGACGAAGTCGTAGCCGCGCCGGTCGATGGTCATGATCGACGGCACCTTCTCGGCCAGCCGGCCGGAATCGGTGTCGGCGTTTTTCGGCGCCACGTGCGGGTACAGCACCGGCAGACCGAGGCGGCGGAACTCCGCGAGCAAAGGTCGGATGTGGTCGACGGCCGCCCAGCCGACGTCGCCGCAGGCGGTCGGGTATTCCTCGATCGCCTCCCAGTAGGGCAGCCGCCGGGTGCCGACGGTGCGGTACTGGACATCGATGATCAGCAGCGCCGGGCGCGTGCCGATGCCGCCGGAGCGGCCGAACCCGGCCGCTTCATAGCGGCGCTCCTCCTCCTCGGTGATGACGCTGCTCCAAGGGCGCATGGCGGCCTCCGGTCGATGGCGCTTAGGCTGGAAAAAGTGTCGACAGTTGACGAAGCGCATGACCGGTTGTCAAGATGCCGGCACCCTTTCCCGGCCCCTCCGGGCCACGCCACCGACGGGCCGCGACATGAACCTGCCGAAGCACGACCGCTACGACTACGTGCCGCTGAGCAAGCGGCCGGACTATTCCTGGCCGGACGGCAAGCGCCTGGCGGTGTGCTTCTGCAACAACATCGAGGTGTTCGGATTCCTGTCGGGACTGGGCAGCGACAGCGCCTCCCTGACGGCGCCGCAAACCACCCGCAACTACGCCTGGCGCGACTACGGCAACCGGGTCGGCCAGTGGTACATGTTCGACCTGTTCGACGAGATGCAGGTCCCGGCGTCCCACAACCTCAACTCCTGGCTGCTCGACGAATGCCCGGAGATCGGCGAGCGGATTCGCGCCCGCGGCGACGAGGTGGTCGGACACGGCCGCACCAACGCCGAGCGCCAGGACATCCTGGACGAGGCCGGCGAGCGGGCGCTGATCGCCGAGTGCACCGACGGCATCGTGCGCCACATGGGCCAGGCCCCGGCCGGCTGGCTCGGCCCCTATCTGGCGCAAACCCCGGTCACCCTCGACCTGCTGAAGGAGGCCGGCTACGGCTACGTGATGGACTGGCCGGCGGACGACCAGCCGTTCTGGATGCGCACCCGATCCGGCCCGATCCTGTCGGTGCCGTACTCGATCGAGCTGAACGACTCGCCGGCAATGGTGTTCCGCCAGCACGCCGCCCGCGACTTCGAGGACATGATCGTCGACCAGTTCGACGAGATGCTGCTGCAGTCGGCGAAGTGGCCGCTGGTGTTCACCGTCGTGCTGCACCCGTTCGTCGTCGGCCAGCCGTTCCGGCTGCGCGGTCTGCGCCGCGCGATGGAGCGGATCCTGGCGCGGCGCGACGAGTTGTGGATCACCACGCCGGGCGAGATCGCGCGCTACTGCGCCTCGCTGCCGGCGGGGATCATCCCGGGATCCTGACCCGGCCGAACCACGGGTCGATAATCCTGGCCACCGCCTCGGCGGCGGCCAGCAGCGCGCCGTCGCCGTAGCGGAAGCCGATCAGCTGCACCGCCAGCGGCAACCCGTTCGGGCCGTCGCCAGCCGGGATCGACACCACCGGGGTGTGCAGCAGGGTCCACAGCGCGTTCAGCAGCGGGCTGCCGGTGTGGTCGGGAGCGACCGGGTCGGCCTCGCCGGTGGCCGCCAGCGACAGCACGGCGTCGACGTCGCGGTAGTAGGAGTCGAAGGCGACCCGCGACTGCGCGGCGTGGTCGAGGGCAGCGCGCAGCTCGGCCGGGGTGATGCCCTTGCGGTTCTCGACGTGGCTGCGCAGCCGGTCGTGCAGGCCGTCGCCGTGAACCCGGGCCAGCGGCAGGAACGCGGCCCGGCCCTCGCCGCTCATCACCGTCTCCTTGGTGCCGTTCAGGTCGCCCATCGACGGCGGCAGCTCGCGCTCGACGATGACGGCGCCGGCCGCCTCCAGCGCCCGCACGGCGGCGTCGAGAGCGGCGTGGGCGGCCGGCGAGGCGAGGTCGGCGTAGGGCGTGCGGCACAGCGCGATCCGCATCCCGGCGACCGGTCGCGGCGCCGCCGGCGGGATCGCCAGGACCTCGGCGACCAGCGCCAGGTCGGCGACGCTGCGGCCGTACCAGCCGATGGTGTCGAGGGAGGCGGCGTACAGCTTGGCGCCCTCGCGGCTGACCACGCCCCAGGTCGGCTTCAGCGCGTAGACCCCGCAATAGGCGGCCGGGCGGATCACCGAGCCGCCGGTCTGGGTCCCGAAGCTCAGCGGCACCTGCAGGTCGGCGACCGCCGCCCCGGAACCGCTCGACGAGCCGCCGGCGGTGCGCGACCGGTCGTGCGGGTTGCGGGTAGCCGGCAGGTTGCCGGCGGCGGCGAACTCGACGGTGTCGGTCTTGCCGAGCGGGATCCCCCCCGCCGCCTTGAGGATCGCCACGCAGCCGGCGTCGTCGCCGGCCACGCGGTCGCGGTGCAGCGGCGAGTTGTGCGTGCAGGGCAGGCCGGCCACGTCGATCACGTCCTTGACCCCGAACGGCACGCCGTGCAGCGGGCCGCGCAGGGTGCCCCTGGCGCGCTCGGCGTCGAGCCGGGCGGCGGTGGCGAGGGCGCCGGCGCGGTCGACGTGCAGCCAGGCGCGCACCGCCTCGTCGCGGGCCGAGATTCGGGCCAGGCAGGCCTCTACCAAGGCAACGGAGGTCAGGCGCCCTTCGGCGATCGCGCGCGCCGCCTCGGCGGCGGTCAGTTGCTCGGCTGTCATCGGTCGATCTCCTCCCACCCGGCGCGCGGGTCGAGCGTCAGCGTTGATTCCAGGGTGTCGGGCAGCGGCCGCGGGATGCGGGCCACGCTGTCGGCCATGCTGCTTGTCAGCCGGTCGGCCCGGCCGGCGCGCGACGGCGCCGACGCCGGCCGGGCGTAGCGGTCGGAGGGTCCGCCAGGATCGGGCGGCAGCTGGTCGAGTATCCCGACTTCCGGCTCCAGCGCCGACGCCACCCGCACCAGCAGCGCTTCCGCGAACGGCCGGGCCGCGAGCTGCACGGTCAGCGGCATGCCGTCGCCGTCCAGGCCGGCGGGCAGGCAGAGCGCCGGCTGGCCGGACAGGCTGAACGGCGTCATCGCCGAGTCGCCGGTGAAGCGCAGGCAGCGATCCTCGTCGTCCAGGCG
>CAYNFA010000040.1:12016-13581 GCA_964396345.1 uncultured Thalassobaculum sp. | reverse complement strand
CGCCGCCGCCGCCGGAGACCAGGTCGTCGCCGTCGCCGCCCGACAGGGTGTCGGCGCGCCAATTGCCGACCAGCGTCTGGTCGTCCTCCGACTTCTTCTCGTCCTCCGACACGTCCTCCGGCTTCACCTCGTCCGTGTAGACGATGGTCTCGACGTTGCGGACCGTGACCTTGTCGAGGTCGTCCCGGGACGCGACGTAGAGCGTGTCCTTGCCGTCGCCGCCGTCGATGAGGCCGTCCCCGGCGCCACCGTAGATCACGGCGTCACCGTCGCCCCCGGGGAGGGTGTCACGGCCTTCGCCACCGTACAGGACGTCGTCGCCGTCTCCGCCGTACAGGCGGTCGTTGCCGTCGCCGCCGTACAGGGTGTCGTCGTCGTCTTCGCCCCGCAGGATATCAGCGCCGTCGCCGCCCGAGAGAACGTCGTCGTCATCACCACCGTACAGCGTGTCGTTGTCTGCGCCGCCGTCGAGAGTGTCCTCGTCGTCGCCGCCCGACATCGTGTCCTTGCCCGAAGTGCCCTTCAGCAAATCGTCGTCCTTGGATCCCACGACCCCGCCCTTTTTCTTCGCCACGGCGCCCTCTTTTCCCGGTTCGCCGGCAAGACCGCCGACACCCCGTCGCGCCCGGTCCCGTGATGGGACGCGGCCTGGCCTGCTAGGTCCGGAGGACGGTCCGGGAACGCTGGCGCAGTCGGTGCCGTCGCTCGCATACGCCCCCCATCCCGCGCATGCTCTACCGCTGGATCGAAAGTAGGGGCCAGACCTTAACAGTTCAATAAAATTTTACGTACTTTGTAGAAAGTGATGGAAACCGCGGGCGGCAGCCTTGTCCGTAGAGCGCCGCCCGCGTGGCATTTCCAACGCCCAAGATGCTACGGTCACTCCGGAAGGACGAAGGGGGCGAGGGTGCGGGTGGCGATAATTCACTATTGGCTCGTGACCATGCGGGGCGGAGAACGCGTGGTCGAGGCCCTGCTCGATCTCTATCCGGAGGCCGATGTGTTCACCCACGTCGCCGACCCGTCGGCGATCTCGCCACGCATCGCCGCCCGGCTCAAGGGCACGACCTTCGTCGGCCGGATCCCGGGGGCACGACGGCTCTACCAGAAGCTCCTGCCGCTGATGCCGCTGGCTCTGGAGCGGCTCGACCTGTCGGAGTACGATCTGGTGATCAGCAGCGAAGGGGGCCCGGCGAAGGGCGTTCTGCCGCGGGCCGACGCCCTGCACGTCTGCTACTGCCACAGCCCGATGCGCTATCTGTGGGTCATGCCGGAAGGCTACCTGGCGGAGCTGCCGGCGCCGCTACGGCCGTTGGCCGCCTGGCTGCTGCACCGGTTGCGGATCTGGGACGTGACGACGGCCGCTCGGGTCGACCACTTCATCGCCAACTCGGCCACCGTCTCGAAGCGCATCCGTCGGTTCTGGCGCCGGGACTCGATCGTGGTTCACCCGCCGGTCGACCTGGCCCGGTTCGAGGTGGCGCCGGACGGCCCCGAGGACGCCTATCTGTTCGCGAGCCAGCTGGTCGGCTACAAGCGCGCCGACATCGCGGTGCGGGCGTTCG
>CAYNFA010000040.1:0-12006 GCA_964396345.1 uncultured Thalassobaculum sp. | reverse complement strand
TCGCGGGCAGCGAGCGCACCCTGATCGTGGCCGGGGAGGGACCGGAGCTGGCGGCGCTGCGCCGGATCGCCACGCCGAACGTCCGGTTCGTGGGCCGGGTGACGGACGAGCAACTGGCGGTGCTCTATGCCCGCTGCCGGGCGCTGGTGTTCTGCGCCGAGGAGGATTTCGGGATCGTTCCGCTGGAGGCCATGGCGTGTGGCCGGCCGGTGATCGCGTTCGGGCGCGGCTGAGTCCGCGAGACCGTGGTCGACGGAGTCACCGGGCTTTTCTTCCACGCCCAGACCGCGGATTCCCTGCGTGCCACCCTCGACCGTTTCGAGGCGATGGAGGCGCGCTTCGACCCGGCGGCGATCCGGCTGCACGCCGAAGGGTTCGGCCGGGAGCGTTTCGCGCGGGAGATCGGCGCGTTGATCGACCGCTGGCTGGACGAGGCCCGCATCGACGCCGTGCCGTCCGATAGGGCTCAATAGGCGTTGCGGTCGCCGAGCAGGATCGTGATGGTCTGGGCCATGATCCGAAGGTCGAACAGCAGCGACCAGTTGTCGATGTAGTAAAGGTCGTACTCCAGTCGACGCCGCATTTTGTCCGGGGTGTCGGTCTCGCCCCGCAGGCCGTTGATCTGCGCCCAGCCGGTGATTCCCGGCTTGACGCGGTGGCGGCCGAGGTAGCCGTCGATCGAGGCAGCGTGCTGGGTGTTGTGCGAGACCGCGTGGGGTCGCGGACCGACCAGCGACATGTCGCCGCGGAGCACGTTCAAGAGCTGCGGCAGCTCGTCCAGGCTGGTCCGGCGCAGGATACGGCCCAGCGGGGTGATCCGCGGGTCGCCGCGGCGTGCCTGCGGAACCACCGGACCGTCGTCGCTGGCCGTCATGGTGCGAAACTTGTAGACCGCGAAGGTGTTGTTGTTGAAGCCGTGGCGCTGCTGGCGGAACAGCACCGGCCGGCCCGTGGTGACGAGGATGGCCACGGCGATGAGCGCCATCATCGGCATCGCGATGACCAGCAGCACAGCGCCCAGCAGGAGATCCTCGACCCGCTTGACAACCGAGTTCCAGCCGGACAGCGGAATTTCAGACAAGGACAGCGCCGGGATGCCCGCCGGCCGCTCGAAGCCCAGCACCGGCACCGGCCGGAGTGAGGTCGGCAGGGCCAGGCGCACCGTCACCGCTTCCGATTTCAGGGCCGCCAGCAGCGGGCCGAGGTCGTCGCCTGGATTGTCGAGCGCGATCAGCACCTCAGAGACCTTGCCGGCGCGGATGGTCTTCACCAGGCGATCGATGGCAGCTTCCGGCCGCGGGCCGAGGTCGTGGGCCTCGATCAGCCTGGCCAGGCCGAGCGGGTCGAGCAGCACCGCCTGCGCGGTCTCGTGAAGGGCGTCGCCGCGCCCGATCACCGCCACCCGCGGCCCGAGCCGGCCGTCGCTGCCGAGCCGGCGCAGGCACCGCAACGCCACCGCCCGCGCGGCCAGGAGGGCGAGCGCGCCGAGCCCGAACGTGGCGACGATCCAGGAGCGCGAGAAGGCGCCGGTGGTCTGGGTCAGGTTGAGGATCGCGAGCAGCAGCGCGAACACCGCCATCCAGCCGACGAACGCCTGGAACAACCGCAATTCCATCGGCTCTGTCTGGCTGATCCGATAGGCGCCGAACAGCCGCAGCATGCCGAGCGCCGCGAGGCCGAGCGCCAGCGACGTGGCCGGGTACCAACCGGCCGGGCTCCAGCCCTGATTCAGCACGATGTGCGCCAGCAGGCCGCATCCGGACAGCAGCATCGCCTCCGCGACCGACAGCACGCCCATCGCGATCGAAAGCGTCTGTCTCAATTCCCCTGTTCCCCCGCCGCTGCGCTCCCATCACCGGGCCGGTCCCGGCTGACCCATCCACCGACGCGGTCAGCCGGTCTCCGGTCGCCGGTCGTCCTGGGCGTAGTAGTAGTACTCGGTGCCGGTGTCGAAGGACTGGATGCGCACATCAACCTTGGAGAGCACGAGCCCCAGCACGTTCTCGCCGATCTCGTAGATGTCCCGGAGGCTCTGGATCACCATTTCGCGATGGGTCCGTTCCCACTCCACCACGAACAGCACGCCATCGACCCGCGGGGCGATGATCAGCGCGTCGCCGACGCTCGATACCGGTGCCGTGTCGATGATCACCAGGTCGAACTGGCGCCGCGCCGTCCGCATCAGGGCGTCCATCGCCTCCAACCCGAGCAGATCGTCGGGGTTCGGCACCGAGCTGCCGCGGGCCATCAGGTAGATGCCGGTCGCCGGGTCGAACTCGACTGCGTCGTCCAGCACCACCCCGCCCGACAGCACGTCCGACAGGCCGACCACGTTGACCATCCCGAAGCGGCTGTGGAGCGACGGGTTCTGCATATCGGCGTCGATCACCAGAACGCGGCGGCCGGCCTGGGCGGACAGGGTCGCGAGGCCCTCGACCACCGAGCTCTTGCCCTCCCCGGAAATGGTGGAGGTGACCAGCACCACGCGGCTGGTCTCGGTCTCGCCGAGACTCAATGTGATGGTCGTGCGCAGCCGCCGCAGCGCCTGCGTCACCGACGAGCCGGGCCGCTCGATCACCATCCGGTGCATGGGCAGCGTCCGGCGGACATCGGCGTTCAGGGGAATCTGCGCCAGCACCGGCAGGCCGGTGGCGAGTTCGAGCTGCTGGGTCGTCTTGAAGCCGCGGATCGCGAATTCGATGACCAGGACCAGGAAACAACCGACCACCATGGCCCCGAGGACCGACGCCAGCACCGCGATGCCGCGGCGCGGCGCCACGGCGTTCTGCGGCGTCACGGCCCGCGAGATGATGCGGGCCTCCGGCGCGTTGGCGGACTCATCCTGGACGTCGGTTTCCTTGAGACGGTTCAGGATCAGTTCGTACAGGTCGCGACTGGCTTCCACCTCGCTCTCGATCGAGCGCAGCGTCACCTCGGCGTCGGTCTGGCTCTCGAGCCGGTCCTGCACGCGCTGGATCGCGGTGGCCAGGTTAGCCTCTCGGACCCGCGCGATCTGGACCTCGGCGCGCAGGCTCTGGGCGATGCGGTCGACTTCGGCGCCGATCAGCCGCTGCACGTCGGCGAGCTGGTCGCGCGCCTGGACGAGCGGCGGGTAAAGCGGCTGGAACTGCTGCTGCAGCTCGGCGATTCGCCGGCGCAGCTCGGATTCCTCGTTGCGCAGGCTGCCGATCACGTTGGAGCGGAGGACCGCGTCGAGGCTCTCGAGGCCCTTGGCATCGTCACCCAGCACCCGCACCTGGCTGTAGCGGGCCTCGGCCTCGGCCCGCGCGGTCTCGGCGGTGATGAGTTGCTCGTTGAGATGGGTGATCTGCTGCAGCAGAAGGGTGGCGCCGCCGGTCTCCACCAGCCCGTTGTCGCGGCGGAACTGCTCAAGCTTGCGTTCCGCCTCGATGACGGTCTGGCGCAGGCCGCCGACGCGATCGGTCAGGAACGCCGAGGCGCGGCGCAAGGCGTCTTCCCGGCGCTCACGGATGTCCCGCAGATAGCTGTCGGCGACGCCGTTGGCAACCTTGGCCGCGGTCTCGGGGTCGGTCGATCGGAACCGGATCGTGATCACCCTGGCGAATCGCGAGGCTTCGACCGACAGCTTGGCCAGGAATACGTCGGTAACCATCGCGAGTTCGTCCGGCGGCGGCCGGAGCGGAGCGTCTGCTGGGTCCAGCCGGGAGCCGGCGGCGAGCCAGCGCGCCGCCGGCTCCAGCGGGCTCGCGAGTTCCTCCGGCAGCGCCGACAGCCAGCGTTCCGCCCAGTGCCGCGAGGCGTCCTTGTCGAGCAGGATGTTGAACTCCGGATCGCTCATCAGACCGAGGGCCTGCACGGTCTTGATGGCGATGTCGCGCGAGGCGATGAACTCGGCCTCGGTCTGCACCGTGTTGCTGTCGCCGGACATGCCGGAGATCATCGTCTCGATGCCCAGCACCCGTTCGCGCTCGGCCTCGATGAGCAGCGCGGTTTCCGCCGCGTATTGCTTGTGCAGCGCGTTGACGTACAGCGCTGTCAGGATCGGGATGATCGTCATCACCGCCAGCAGCAGCTTCATGCGCCGGCGCAGGATCCCGATCAGCCACCAGACGTCGTAGGTCTCCGTGGTGGTGAACACCGGGGCCGGTGCGCCGCGCCCGCCGCCCTGGTCGACGGCGTCGGGGTCGCGGCGGCGCGGGAAGGCGGTGACGTTGCCCATGGCCGCTCCTAGAACAGCCGCCGGTCGACCTCGATCACGTCGCCCGGGTAGACCCGGGTTCCGAGACCGACGAGGCGACGGTCGCCGGCGCCGGAGGCGTCGCGCACCAGATAGGCGGCGCCAGTGTCGGCCCGCCGCGTGAAGCCGCCGGCGATCGCCACCGCCTTGCGGATGTCCAGTTCAGGCTCGAAGGGGTAGCCGCCGGGTCGGTTGACCTGCCCGAGAACGTAGAAGGCGCGGTACTTAGAGACCTCGACGTTGACCTTCGGATCCTTGATGAAGTCGCGAGCCAGCCGCTCGGTCAGGGCGATGCGCAGATCCGGCGCCGTTCGGCCGGAGGCCCGGACCGAGCCGATCAGCGGCAACTCGATCGTGCCGTCGTCGGAGACGGTGGTCTCGACCGTCATGGTCTCGTGCTCGGGGACGGTAACCTTGACCCGGTCGCCGGCGCCGATCAGGTACGCGGTCAGGGGCGGCGCGGGCTCCTCGTGGGCGGTGGTGCCGGCGCAGGCCGTTGCCGTCAGCAGGAGCAGAACCGCCAGCGCGCCGCGCCGCATCCGGGTCGCGGCCCCCGCCGGCCGAAGTTCAGCGGAACACGCCATTGACCACTCCCTGGCGCAGTTGGCGGCCGTCGCGTTCCTCGACCACGATGTCGCGCAGGCAGCACAGTTTCACGCCGAGACGGAGCGACGCGACGGTCGCTCGGTACTGGTTGTCCGGGTCGTTCGAGGACTGGTCCTCCCAGGCGACGCCGGCGCCCACATAGGCATATTCGTTCAGCAGGTAGCGGGCCTGGAGGCCGGCTTCCAGCAGTCGTTCGTCCTCGACCCCGCCCTGGTAGCGCAGGTCTGTCCAGCGGGCCTCGCCGCCCAGGATGATGTGCTCCAGCAGTTCGTAGTCGATACCGAAACCGAGCTCGGTGGTGGTGACGCTGCTGGCCGCGGAGAGCTCGGAATCTTCGTTCTAGATCGACAGGTTCCCGGTGACGGTCATCAAATCGGTGGCGTTCCACAACGCGCGCGCGCCAACCAGCGCCGAGTACTCGGCCTCGGTTCCTCCCTGGTCGAAGGACCGACGCGAGCCGCCGACGAAACCCGTCACCTCGCTGACCGAGCCGCCCGAGTAGGACGCGCCGACCGCGATGTCGAAACGGGTGGAATCGGTGTTGCCGCCACCGTTGTCGCTGTAGTCGACGCGCTGCACCCCAGGCTGCAGGAAGAACGATACGTCGCCGGCGCGCGCGAACCCGATCCGGGCGTTGCCGAGCCCGATCCAACGGTCGAGGGTGCTGCGTTCGATGCCGTCTATGTCGTTGAAGCGATACCACTCCGAGCGCAGGGCGGCGGACATCGGGTTGTCCGGGAAGATCGTCGACTCGACCTGCGCGCCGGCGGCATAGGCGCCGTAGGTCTGGGTCCCGAAACTTGATCCGAGGTCGAGGTCGGAGCCGCGCTCGACATGGAACCGGGAGGCCTCGGCGGTCAGCGCCACGACCACGTCCTCGTCGATCTCGATCCGGCTGCGGGCCGCCAGTTCCAGGTCTTCGTAGTCGTCGCCGCTCGACGAGCCGTAGCGCCCGATGGCGGCCTGCCCGGTTATCGCGCTCTGGTGGTTCTCGCCGTCCAGGTGCAGCGACAGGCCGGGGCGGGTGACGGCGAAGCCGCTGGAGGTGGCGCCGGTCGCCGTCCGCCGGACGTTGCTGTCATGCCCTGCCTCGACTTCCAGCCGGGTGAAGGCGTAGGCCGGCGACGCGCCGGTGGATCGGGCGCCGCGGTCGATCGGGTCGAGCGAGAGCCCGTAGCTTTCCAGGTCGAGCCGCGGACGACGCTGCACCGAGTCTTCCTCGGCCTCGCTGATCTGAGCTGCCGCCGAACCGGCAGCGCCGACGACGGCGAACATCGTCAAGCCGGCCGCAACCAACCATCGTGTGGTCCGGGAGCGTCGGCGCCGGCGGCGCGTCGTCGTGGCCTGATGGTGAACCGTCATGTTTAGGGCAATTCCGTCCCACAAGCTGAGTTCGGAGTTTAAACTACCCTACTAAGCATTTGATGAAAACTTTGTTTACGCGGTATGATTATCTCCGATGGTGGGACGCCGTACGGTCGCTGGCGAGAGTTTGGTGGATTTCGCCTCGATTTGCATCTAATTCCGCCGTCTTTCAGGCCTCGTTTACGTAAGCATCGCGCGGTGCTAGCGTATTCCTGGGCGCGAGTGGGGCGCGCCGGCATCCGACATCGTCGCACCGACGGACGGGAGATCCATGGCGATCAGTCAGATTCAAAACAGGTCGCGGGGTCCGAGCCAGGAGTATCTGCTGCTCGACTACCTCCAGCGTCTGGGGCGGAACCTCCAGGGGCGGATGGCCGTGCACATCCACCTCTCGCGACTGCGCCCGCAGAACCGCCAGGACCACCACATCCGGATCGCGAGCGCGACCTTCGAGGGGATGACCAACAACTACGAGGGTCAGATCTTCGTCCTCTCGAACTCCGACCTGTTCTTCATCTGCAAGGACGCCGCGATCGAGGACATCGACGCGGCGATCATGAAGGTCCGCTACCTTTTCAGCGAAGACCCGTTGAGCCAGGGCGACGAGGAAGAAGACCTCGCCCGCTTCTGCACCTGGTACAACGTCGAGAGCCAGTTCGACGAGTTGCTGGACATGGTCAAGTCCATGCACCGCGAGCGCGAACGCAAGGCCCGGCTGGCCGTGGCGAGCGAGAAGGGCTCCGCGCTCAACAAGGGATCGCGCAAGGCGCTGGATCCCGAACAGCTGGGCAAGCTCGAGAACTTTCTGCGCCGGGCCGATTTGTCCAACCTGATGCGCCGGCAGGCGGTGTGTGCGATCACTCCTGGCAATCAGTCCCCCCAGCCGGTGTTTCGCGAGCTCTACATCTCGATCGCCGACCTGCAGCAGTCGGTCCTGCCGGAATTCGACTTGGCCTCGAACCTGTGGCTGTTCCAGCACCTCACCCAGACCCTCGACAGCCGAATGCTGTCGATGCTGGTGCGCAACGACGACAGTTCGATCGCCAGTTCGTTCAGCATCAACCTGAACGTCGGTACCATCCTGTCGCCGCCGTTCCTGAACTTCGACTCCTCGCTGAAGGCGATCGCCCGCGGCACCGTGGTGATCGAGCTCCAGAAGATCGACATCTTCGGCGACATGGGCGCCTACATGTTCGCCCGCGACTTCATGCGCGAGCGCGGTTACCGGATCTGCCTGGACGGACTCAACCACCTGACCCTGCAGTTCATCGACCGCGAGCGGCTTGGACTCGATCTGCTGAAGCTGATCTGGTCCCCGGACATGGCGGACGATCTGTCGGGGAACCGGACCGCCGAGTTGAAGGAGCACATCGATCGCTGCGGGCGCGCGCGCATCATCCTGGCGCGCTGCGACTCCGATGAGGCGGTGCGGTTCGGTCAGTCACTGGGCATCACGATGTACCAGGGCCGCTACATCGACAAGCTGCTGACCAGCGAGAGCCGCGTGGGGTGATACCCGCCCCGCCGTCCGGCGTCAGCCGCGCGGGGCGTGCTTGGCGAGGATGCGCTGCAGGGTGCGGCGGTGCATGCGCAGCCGGCGCGCGGTTTCCGAGACGTTGCGCTCGCACTGCTCGTAGACCCGCTGGATGTGCTCCCAGCGGACCCGGTCGGCCGACATAGGGTTCTCCGGCGGTGGCGGCAGCGCGTCGGCGTGATCCAGCAGCGCCGCGGTGATGGCGTCGGCATCCGCCGGCTTGGGCAGGTAGTCGATCGCGCCCGCCTTCACCGCGGCGACCGCGGTCGCGATGTTGCCGTAGCCGGTCAGCATGACGATGCGGGCATCCGGTCGGGCGTCCCGCAGCGCCGAGACCACATCGAGCCCGCTGCCGTCGGCAAGCCGCAGGTCGATGATGGCGTAGGCCGGCGGCGTCGCCCGCGCGGCGGCGAGGCCTTCCCGCACGTTCTCGACCGCGGTCACCAGGAAGCCGCGCCGCTCCATGGCCCGCGACAGCCGGATCCTGAGCGGACCGTCGTCGTCGAGTATCAGCAGCGTCGCGTCGGCCCCGACCGGCAAGGCGGCGGACGGCGGCAGCGGGGAATGATCGGCGGTTGGCATGCGCATGAGATGTCCCGAACCCGTGCCGGGATCAAGTCCTTTGACTGAATCTGGATGTGGTCTGTGGCCCAGGGTCAGCGCGACGCTTCCGATATCGGGACCTGCGGCCAGCGCACGGTGACCCTGGCGCCGCCGCCCGCACGGTTCGCGAAGCCGATCTCGGCACCGGTGCGTTCCAGCAGGGTGCGGGCGATGAACAACCCGAGCCCCATGTGTCCGTCGCGGCTGGCCCGGGTCGACACATAGGGCTCTCCGAGTCGCGACACCACCGCCGCGGCAAAGCCCGGACCGTCGTCCTCGACCTCGACCGACACCGCCCCGGCGGCGTTCCACGCGACCGTCACCTCGACGGTGGCGGCCGCGAACTGCACGGCGTTCTGCAGGATCGACCCGAGCCCGTGCAGCAGCTCCGGCGTCGGCCTGACCGCCGGCGCGGGGGCCGTCACCGGCCTGCCCTCGGGACCATGCGCCTCGATGATCACGGCGATCCCGTCGCGATGGTGCGGTTCAGCGGCCTGATCGACCAGGGCGTCGAACGGCAGTTCGGCGAACGGGGTGTGCGGCTCGGGTTCCGACCGCCGCGACAGGCTCGCCAGAATGTCGCGGCAGCGCTGGCTCTCCGACAGCAGAAGGCGGGCATCTTCCGCCAGATCCCCGTCCGGCGGCAACTCCCGCACCAGCTCGCGCGCCACCACCGCGATGGTGCCGAGCGGGCTGCCGAGTTCATGGGCGGCGGCGGCGGCCAGAGCGCCGACGGCGGCGAGGCGGCGCTGATGGGCAAGCGCGTCCTGGGTGGCGGCCAGCGCCGCCGAGATCCGGCGCGCCTCCTCTGCCACCCACCACGCGTAGGCGGCGTTGAACGCCAACGCCACCACCAGGGCGATCCACAGCCCCCCCTTATAGATGGCCGGCAGCCGGAACCCCACCTCGGCCCACGGCAGCGGCAGGTGGGCGAAAGCCAGGACCGAGACGCACACGATCGCCGCCGCGCAGAGCTGGATGGTCGAGCGCCGGGTGAGGATTGTGGCCGATACTGTCACCGGCGCCAGGACCAGCAACGCGAACGGGTTGTCGAGTCCGCCAGTGACGAACAGCAGCGCCGAGAGCTGCAGGATGTCGAAACCGAGGTATAGGGTCGCTTCGCGCTCGTGCAGCCGGTCCCGCCCCGGCCGCCGGCCCATCAGGGTCAGGTTGAGCACGGCCGAGGCCGCCACGATAACCAGCGCCAACGCCAGCGGCAGCGGGAAGCCGAGCCCGAAATGCACCACCAGCAGGGTGGTGACCTGTCCGCCGAGCGCCACCCAGCGGATTGCCGCCAGGGTGCGGGCGGCCACGGTCCGGGGAACGGCGGCGCTGCTTGGGCCGGGCGCTGCGATCTCGATCGTCATCGGCCCGACAATGGCCGGATCGCCGACCCGGCGCCAGTGGTCGGCACGCTGCATCGGGAGGTCGGCCCTCTGCGCGTCGGGCCTGGCGTCGATGAGGGTAATGGATACGAATCGACAATCGAAAATAAAATAAAGTAATTATTCTGGACTTCTTTTCGTAATGGTCATTAAATATTTGAAAAATTCGTATATCAAGGGAGGTTTCGAAGCTCTCGCACTCCTATTGCTGCCGATATATCACTCACAATTTGACATATTTACGCGTCAGTGACCCGCGGAATGCAACCTGTCGAGGAGTATTCACGAAATGTCGAAGCGTATGCTTCTGGCCGGCGCCGCGCGCTGCTGCTGTCGTTCGCCGTACCCGCCCCATCGACCGCCGAGGTGCCCCATTCCGTCTATGCCGTTCAGCGGGCGGAACTCGGCTACGCCGCCGGAACCGCGGATGGGCAGATGGGCAACAAGACCCGCACGGCGATCCGCGCCTACCAGATCGACAAGGGCCTGCCGCAGAGCGGAGAGCCGAGCCGCAGCCTCTATGATCATCTGCAGAAGACCTTGACGCCGGCGCCGGCGCCGCCCGGCGTCGAGGCTGCCCGGGTTGCCGAGATCCAGGAGCGTCTGCGTGAGCGCGGCTACGGTATTTCTGCCGTCAGCGGCGCGCTCGATGCGCCGACCGTGGCGGCGATCCGCGCGTACCAGCGCGACGCCGGCCTGCCGGTGACCGGCGAGGCGACCCAGGGCCTGCTCGCAGCGCTGGAATCCGCCGCGGCCTCGGGTGATTCGCCCTCGGCCGGCAGCTCGTCGTCGCTGGCGCAGGTGGAAGCCGAGCTCGGCCGCCGCGGCTCTCCTGGCACGCCTGAAGACCTCGGCGGTGCGCAACCGCGGCGAGACCAACTCCCTGCTGGTCTGGGAGATCGAGAACCGGCTCGACCGGCTCGGCTACGCCGTCGGCCCGATCGACGGCACCGTCGACGACCAGGCGCGCCTTGCGGTCTCGACCTATCAGCGCAAGGCCGACATCCGGCAGGACGGGAGAACCTCCTTCGAACTGCTCGGCCACATCGAACGCTCGGGGGTCCGCAACGACTCCGAGACGGCGTCGTCCCTGATCTGGAACGTCGAGACCGGGTTGGCCCGGCGGGGCTTCGGCGTCGGCGCGATCGACGGCAGCATGGATGAGCGGACCGAAGCGGCTATCCGGGCTTATGAGAACCAGGCGGGGCTCGCGTCCACCGGCCGGGCGAGCGAGGCGCTGCTGGTCAGCCTCGAATCCGCCGACGCGCAGAACGTCCGGCAGAGCGATATCCGCGAAATCGAGCGCCGCCTGCAGCGCCGGGGGTATTCCGTCGGCGTCGCCGATGGAGTCGTCGACGCGCAGACCGTCGCGGCGCAGACCGTCGCGGCAATCGAGGCCTATCAGATCGATGCCGGGCTGGTCGTCACCGGCCGGCAAAGCGTGGCACTGCTGCAGCACCTGCGCAGTTCCGGCACCAAGGCGCCGACCGCCGGGACCACCGAGGTGTCGGTGCAGCAACTGATCGATGCCTTCCGAAAGACCATCGAGCGGGCCGGCGGCAGCTGAAGGCTTGTGACGGTGTTCCGGCGCGGATGCCGCAACCCGATGTCCACCCTCTCTGCCCGGTTGAGCCGAGCGCCGGTCCGGTCCATTGTCTGCGGCGGAGCCAATGGGAGGGAACCAATGACCATGCGACGCGCCGCGAACGTGCTCGGCACGCTCGTGCTTCTTGGACTGGCCGGTTGTGTCGGCGCCGCCACCGAAGGCGCCAACATCGCCCGCGACAAGGTGACGGTGTCCAACAACATCGCCGCCGCCCAGACCGGCAACGCCGAGGCCCAGTTCAAGGTCGGCAAGGCGCTCTGCTGCTCGTTGAACGAGGGCGAAGGCTTCTACAACACGCCGCAGTCGGTCGACTGGCTGTGCAAGGCGGCGGCCCAGAACCACGGGCCGGCGGCTCTCAAGCTCGGCGAGATCTACTCGGGCGACGTGATCTCCGGCGCGCGGGTGCTGCGCCGGGTGGCCCAGGGGGTTGCCGGGTCGACCACCGAGCCGGCGGTAGCCTATGCCTGGATGCGGCGGGCCGAGGCCCTCGGCGTCGCCGATGCCCGCAAGCCGGCGAGCGCGCTGTGGGCCGACCTGACCCCCGCCCAGCGCGGCGAGGCCGAGGCGATGGTGACCGGCCGCACCCCTCTGCCTTGCAACTGGAGCGCCGTGGTCGGCCGGTCCTGACGCCGGCCTCGGATTGCCAGACCACCTGAGCCACGACACGCCGAATGGCAATCGGGCCTGC
>CAYNFA010000039.1:0-13739 GCA_964396345.1 uncultured Thalassobaculum sp. | reverse complement strand
CACCAGTCGATCTCGACGCCGCTGATCGGCCTCGGCCAGCCCGGTCTCGCCAGCTTCGAGCCGGCCCACATCGACGAGCTTGCCGCCATCATGCGCTGGGGCTTCGAGCACATGCAGGCCGACGACGGCGGCTCGGTGTACCTGCGGCTGTCGACCCGCCCGATCGAGCAGCCCGACCGGACGCTGACCGACCGGCAGGTCGACGACCTGCTCGCCGGCGCCTACTGGGAGGTCGAGCCGGCCCCGGGCGCCGAACTGGCCCTGGTCTACAGCGGGGCGATCGTGCCGGAGGTTCGGCAGGCCTATACTGAGTTGGCCGAGGACATCCCGGGCCTGGGCGTTCTGGCGGTCACCTCGAACGACCGGCTGTACCATGACTGGCAGCGCCGCCTGCGCGGCCGCAATGGCGGCGGTGTCGGCACCAGCCATGTCGAGCGGCTGCTGTCCCGGCTGGCGCCGCGTGCCGCCCTGGTGACCGTCCAGGACGGCCACCCGGCAGCGCTGAGTTGGATCGGCTCGGCGGCCGGCCGGCGGCTGTACCCGCTGGGCGTCGCCAGCTTCGGCCAGTCCGGCGACCTGCCAGACCTCTACGCCCATTACGGCCTGGACGCCGCGGCGATCGTCGACATGGCGGCGACGGCGTGTCTGGAAGCGGCGCGGGGATAATCTCGCGCCGATCCTGGGTCATCCGATCCGGCGGGCCACGGTCTCCTCCGCGTTCAACTGGTCCAGGCGGCGGCGAACCGCTTCCTTGCCCTTCACGACCGACACGACAGTGCCGGTACGGGTGTCGCTGATCCGGTAGGTGTCGGCGGTCGCGAGCGGAGCCGCGGCGTAGCGCTTCAGGGTTTCCTCGGCCATCGCATCCTCCCATCAGTGAGTGTCGAGGCATGGACTCCCACGTGGGCATGATCGGCTTGCCGTCAACCGGGGGCTGGGCGCAGCCGGGCCAGCAAACGGCCGTCGATGAACACCAAGCCGGTTGCGATCATGGTGAGGCCGAGCAACTGGCGCTCGGTCACGGTCTCGCCGAGCACCAGCACGCCCAACAGCATCGCGCTGACCGGCACCAACAGGGTCACCAGCGACACGTTGGTAGCCCCGGCGCTGGCCAGGACCCGGAAGAACAGGATGTAGGCGAGTGCCGTGCTGACCAGCGCGAGCCCGACCACCGCGGCGATCACCTCGCCACCCGGTACGACCAGCGTCCAGGGCCGGTCGACCAGCAGGGCGAGCGGCAGCATCATCGCGCTGCTGGCGGTCAACTGGCCGGTCGCCGTGACCAGCGGCGGCTGGGCGCGGAACCGCCTGCCGAACACGCCGGAGCAGCCGTAGGAGATGGTGGCGCCGACAATCGCGAGTTGGGCCAGCAGCGAGGCGTCGAGCCCGGCCATGGCGGCCGGGCCGACCATCACGGCGAGGCCGCCGAACCCGATCGCCACGCCCGCGAGCTTCGCCGCCGACAGCCGCTCGGTCCCGGCGGCGCGCGCGATCAACGCCGTCCAGAACGGCGTCAGGCCGTTGATGACGGCTGCTAGGCCGATACCGATCGCCGCCTGGCCGTAGAAGATCAGGGCGAACGGGATCAGGTTGTTGAGGATGCCCATGCCGGCGTAGTCGAGCCAGGCCCGACGATCCACGGGTATGCGAAGGCCGACGATCCGTAGCACGGCGTGCAAAGCGAGGGCGGCCAGTGCTACCCGCAGCAGCACAAGGGTCAGCGGCGGCACCGCCGTCACCGCCACCTTGACGAAAAAGAACGACCCGCCCCACAGCGCCGACAAAGTGATAACGCAGAGCCAGTCGAGGCCGGTCATGCGCGGCGCGGCGGACGTGGTCGCGGCGGGCGTGGTCATCGGCAGAGCTCGCGGTTTGCATGGAGCCGGGAAACTGCCGCAACCCGGCGGCGCGCGCTATCCGGTTCTTGCCGGTCAGCGGCGTTCCCGCGGGTGTGCGCACGGTTGAGCAATTTGTCATACAAATTGAACCGCGCCGGGCGCTGGCATAGTGTCCGCGCATCGACAACGGAGGGCTCCATGCGCATCGGCGTTCCGAAAGAAATAAAGAATCACGAGTACCGCGTCGGCCTGATCCCCTCGAGCGTCCGGGAACTTGTGGCGCACGGTCACGAAGTGATCGTCGAGACCCATGCCGGCTACGGCATCGGCCTCGACGACGAGCACTACACCGCGGCCGGCGCGCGCATCGTCACCTCGCCCGAGGAGGTGTTCGCCACGGCCGACATGGTGGTCAAGGTCAAAGAGCCGCAGCCGGTCGAGATAGCCCGCCTGCGTCCGGGGCAGATTCTGTTCACCTACCTGCACCTCGCCCCGGACGCGCCGCAGACCAAGGGGCTGATCGAGTCGGGCTGCATCGCGATCGCCTACGAGACGGTGACCGACGCGCACGGCCGCCTGCCGCTGCTCGCCCCGATGAGCGAGGTCGCGGGCCGGATGTCGATCCAGGCCGGGGCGCATTGCCTGGAGAAGGCGCAGGGCGGCAACGGCACCCTGCTGGGCGGCGTGCCGGGAGTCGCGGTCGGCTCGGTGGTGATCCTCGGCGGTGGCGTCGTCGGCACCAACGCCGCGCGCATGGCGATGGGGCTTGAGGCGCGGGTGACGGTGCTCGACCGCTCGCTGCACCGTCTCTACGAACTCGACATGCAATTCGGTCCGACCTTGAACACCATTTACTCGACCCGCGACGCCATCGAGGAATACGTGCTCGGTGCCGATCTTGTGATCGGCGCGGTGCTGGTGCCCGGCGCCGCGGCGCCGAAGCTGGTCAGCCGCGACATGGTGTCCCGGATGAAGCGAGGCTCGGTGCTGGTCGATGTCGCCATCGACCAGGGCGGCTGCTTCGAGACGTCGCGGCCGACCACCCACGCCGAGCCGACCTACATCGTAGATGGCGTGGTGCACTATTGTGTCGCCAACATGCCGGGTGGTGTGGCGCGGACCTCGACCTTCGCCCTCAACAACACCACCTTGCCGTACACCCTGGCGCTGGCCGACAAGGGCTGGCGCAAGGCCCTGGCCGACGACCGCCACCTCCAGGAGGGCTTGAACGTCCATGAGGGGCGGATCACCTACCAAGCGGTCGCCGAGGCGCATGGTCTCGGCTACACCCCGGTGCAGGAGGTTCTCAAGCCGTGAGCGATCCGATCGTGACGGCCATCGAGCCGGCAGCGCTCCCGTCCGACCGCAGCGTCCTGCAGGCGGTGCTGCGCGGGTTGCGCGGCCGCTGCCCGGCCTGCGGCGAAGGGCGGGTGCTGCGCGGTTACCTGACGGCGACCCCGGCGTGCAGCGCCTGCGGCGAAGGCTACGCCCATCTGAGCGCCGACGACATGCCGCCCTGGCTGACCATCATGGTGGTCGGTCACATCGTGGTGCCGCTGCTGCTGCTGGTCGAGCAGGCCTGGCATCCGGCCATGTGGCTGCAGATGGCGATCTGGCCGGCGGCGACGGTGGCCCTGCTGCTGCTCCTGCTGCCGCGCAGCAAGGGCGCGGTCCTCGGCCTGCTGTGGGCAACCGGGGCCGAGGCCCGCGAGGAGCGGGTGGAGGGCTAATTCAAGCCGCTACCAGCCCAGGCGGTCCTTCAGCTTCAGCACGCCCATCGCCGTCACCAGCGTCGGCGTGCGCAGGATGCCGCCGGGAAAAGGCAGGTGGCGAACCTGCTCCAGCAGCCGGAAGCGTCGGTCGTCCCCGGCGATGGTCTCGGCCATCAGCGCGCCGGCGAGTCCGGTCAACGCCACCCCCTGGCCGGAATAGCCCTGGGCGTACAGCACGTTCGGCGCCAGCCGCCCGAGGTCTGGGATACGGTTGTGGGTGATGCCGATCAGGCCGCCCCAGGCGTGTTCGACCGCGACGTCGGTCAACTCCGGGAACACCCGCCGGAAGCGCCGGGCGATCCAGCCCTTCAGCCCTACCGGGGTGGTGGCCGAGTAGCTGGCGCCGGCGCCGAACAGCAGGCGGTGGTCGGCCGTCAGGCGGAAATAGTCCAGCGCCACGTTGCAGTCCGCCACCGCCACGTTCTCGGGAAACAGCTTGCGGGCGCGCGCTTCGCCGAGCGACTCGGTAACGCCGATGAACGAGGCCACCGGCATCAGCCGGCGGCGCAGCGCCGGCACCAGACGGCCGAGATAGGCGTTGCCGGCGAGGACGAGGGTGTCCGCCTCGACGCTGCCCGCAGCGGTCGTCACCCGCACCGTCGTCGGGCCATGATCGATGGCGAACGCCGCCGAGCGCTCGTACAGCCGGGCTCCGGCCGCCTCGGCTGCCCCGGCGAGGCCAAGCAGATAGGCGAGCGGGTGCAACTGACCGCTGCCGGGCTCCACCATGCCCCCGGCGTAGAGATCGCTGGCCAGCACCGAGCGCAGCGCCGGACCCTCGACGATCCGGGGCCCAGTGTAACCATAGTCGGCCCATTGCCCGATCGTCCGGCGCAGGTCGGCGAGCTGGCTCCGGTTGAGCGCGGCGATCAGGTAGCCCCAGCGCAGGTCGCACTCGATGTCGTGGCGTCGGACCCGATCGGGGATGGCGGCGATCGCTTCGCGGCCGAGATCCCAGATCGCCTGCGCGTCGTCTCGCCCGACGGCGGCCTCGACGCGCTCCATCGACGCGCTGAAGCCCTGAACGATCTGGCCGCCGTTGCGCCCGGAGGCGCCGTGGCCGATTGCCTCGGCTTCCAGCAGCACCGTGTCGAGGCCGCGTTCGGCGAGATGCAGGGCGGCCGATACCCCGGTCAACCCGCCACCGATCACGCAAACTCGCGCCCGCTCCGCGCCTGTCAGCGTCGGCCGCGGCGCGCCGGCCAGAACCGTGGCGTGATACCAGCTGAGCGGCGCGCTCATACCGTGGTGAGGTACCACCGCCATTCGAGGGGCGTGACCACGGCTTCGAAATCCTGCCGCTCACTCTCCTTGACGGCGTGGAACACCCGGCGGAAATCGGCTCCGAGCCACTCGGCTACAAAGTCGCTGGTCTCGAAGCACTCAAGCGCCGCTGCCCAGGTTTTCGGAACCGTGGGCTTTTCAGTCTCATAGGCGTTGCCGTCGATTGGAGGCGGTGCCTCGGCCTCGGTCTCGATGCCGTGCAGGATGCCGGCAAGGACGGCTGCGGTCGCCAGGTAAGGGTTGGCGTCCGCGCCGGCGACACGGTGCTCGATGCGGGTCGACGCTGCCGACCCGGCCGGCACCCGAAACGCGCAGGAACGGTTGTTGTAGCCCCAACACGCCGACATCGGCACGTAGTTGGCCGGGCGCAGCCGCTTGTAGGCGTTCGCGGTCGGGGCGAACAGTGCCATGCAGTCATTCATCGTGGCTGCCAGCCCGCCGACCGCGTGCCCCAGCGCCGGCGAGCCGAGCTTGCCGCCCTTGGGGTCGGCGAAGATGTTGCGGCCGTCGGGGCCGAGCACGCTGACGTGCAGGTGCAGACCGTTGCCGGTCTCCTCGCTGAACGGCCGGGCCATGAAGGTAGCGTTCATGCCGTGGGCGCGGGCCACACCCTTGACCGCGCGCTTCAGCATCACTGCGTGGTCGGCCGCCTTCACCGGATCGTCGACATGGGTCAGGTTGATCTCGAACTGGCCCGGCGCGTATTCGGCCGAGGCCGCCATCGCCGGGATCCGCTGGACCCGGCAGGCGTTGGCGACGTCGTCGAGCACCGCCACGAAATCATCGAGTTCGTCGAGGCCGTAGCACTGCGTGGTCGCCTGGCGGTTACCGGTAACCGGCGAGATCGCCGGGATTGGCGGTGCGTGATCCTCGCGCTTGCGGTCGATCAGGAAGAACTCCAACTCGATGGCGACCACCGGCGTCAGGTCGCGGGCCCGGTAGCGGTCGAACACCCGCTGCAGCACGACCCGCGGATCGGCGAAGAAGGGCGCGCCGCCGGGGTCGACCATGGTTAGCAGGACCTGGGCGGAGGGCCGGGCCGTCCACGGCACCGGCACCAGCGTGCCCGGCACCGGCCAGCACGGATAGTCGGCGTCGCCGAGGGACCAGACCAAGCCGCTCGCCTCGATCGAATCGCCGGTGACATCGGTACCGAAGACCGAGGCCGGAAAAGCCGCACCGTCCTCAAACAGGCTGGCGAGTTGATCGCTGCCGATGCGCTTGCCGCGCACCACGCCGGAGATGTCGGGTAGCAGGATGTCGACTGTGGCGACTTCGGGGTGGTCGGCGAGAAACGACTGGGCGATGAGGCCGGCGGCAGAAGCGTCGGACCCGGGGGGGCCGTCGGGAGACATGGGGCTCAGCAGGCTGTTGCGCGATAGCGATTAATAGCACGCGAGGCGGTGTTGCGGGAGAGGCGCGTTGCCGGTGCGAGGGGGGGCGGTGTATGTCTCACCATCCTGTCACGCGAGGAATCATGTCGTCAGAGCTTGAAAGCTGGATCAAGGAACGCCGAATCACCGAGGTCGAGTGCATGGTCTCGGACCTTTCTGGCATCCCCCGCGGCAAGATTTTGCCGGCTGCCAAGTTCCTGAAGGCGATCGGCGAGCAGGGGCTGCGCATCCCCGAGTCGATCTATGGGTTGACGGTGACCGGCGACTATATCGAGGAGTACGACCTCGATCCGCGCTCCGGCGACGTCTATCTGCGGCCGGCGCCCGAAACCATTCGGGTGGTGCCGTGGTACAAGGAGCCAACCGCGCAGGTGATCTGCGACGCCTTCTATTTCGACGGCCGACCGGTGGACGTGGCGCCCCGCTACGTCCTTCGGCGCATCCTCGACCTTTACGCTGAGCAGGGTTGGCGGCCGACCGTAGCGCCGGAGCTGGAGTTCTTCCTGGTCAAGGTCAACGCCGACCCGGACTACCCGCTGGAGCCGCCGATCGGCCGTTCCGGTCGGCCGGAAACCGCGCGCCAAGCCTATGGCATTGACGCGGTGAACGAGTTCGACCCGTTGTTCGAGGACATCTACGACTACTGCGAGGCGCAGGAGATCGACGTCGACACCCTGACCCACGAATCCGGTGCTGCTCAGCTCGAGATCAATTTCAACCACGGCGACCCGATGGTGATCGCCGACCAGACCTTTCTGTTCAAGCGCACCGTACGACAGGCGGCCCTGGATCACGGCGTCTATGCGACTTTCATGGCGAAACCGATGCAGCACGAGCCGGGCTCGTCGATGCACGTCCACCAGTCGGTCCACGACCTGAGGACCGGCCGCAACCTGTTCGCCGCCGAGGATGGCGGCAACTCGGAGTTCTTCCTGCACTACATCGGCGGCCTGCAGAAATACCTGTCGGCGTCGATGCCGCTGCTCGCGCCCTACGTGAACTCGTACCGTCGGCTGATGCCGGACTCCGATGCGCCGATCAACGTGCACTGGGGGATCGACAACCGCACGGTTGGTTTCCGGGTGCCGATCTCGTCGCCGGAGTCCCGCCGCGTCGAGAACCGGATTGCTGGCGCCGATGCCAACCCTTACCTGGCGATGGCGGCGTCGCTGGCGTGCGGCTACCTCGGCGTCATGGAAGAACTCGAGCCCTCGAAGGCGATCGAGGGCAGCGCTTACCAGCTCGCGGTCAACCTGCCGCGCCACCTTGAGGACGCGCTGCTTCGCCTGAACCGGGCCAAGCCCCTGCGCGAGTTGCTCGGCCAGCGCTTCGTCAACGTGCTGACAACCGTCAAGGAATCCGAGTCGCGCGCCTACCAGCAGGTGATCAGCGCCTGGGAACGGGAGTTTCTGCTGCTGAACGTCTGAAGGGCGCGCTTTTCAAGGCTTGTAGGCCAGGCGCACCGCCCCCCAGTGCCGCCCCCGCACGGTGATCGGCGCCGAGACGTCCTTCACTCAGCGTCGTCGATCGTGGATTCGGCCCCCATGTTGTCCCCCAAGACTGCGATGTTCTCTCGGCAATGCTTTCGGGAACACGACAGTACAGGGTCGGACCCTGCTGACGAAAGCGGCTTGTCTCAGATCCCGATGACGGGTCAATCGCCAGCGTCTATAAACGGTCGACAACATCCGCATGGGACAGCGATGAACCAAGGGTTGAACGCGCTCGAAGATCCGGCTTTCCAGGCAGCCGACGCCGCCCACCACCTGCACCCTTTCACCGATCACAAGGCGCTCGCGGCCGAGGGCACACGGGTTATCGTCCGCGCCGAGGGCTCCACGCTGTGGGATTCCCAGGGGACGGCGATCCTCGATGGCATGGCCGGGTTGTGGTGCGTCAACGTCGGCTATGGCCGGCCAGAACTCGCCGACGCCGCCGCCCGACAAATGCGCGAGCTGCCCTACTACAATACCTTCTTCAAGACCACGACGCCCCCCGCCACCGAACTCGCGGCGCGGCTCGCGTCGCTGACTCCTGAAGGGCTCGAGCATGTATTCTTCGCCAGTTCAGGTTCGGAGGCGAACGACACCATCGTGCGAATGGTGCGACGGTATTGGCAGATCCAGGGGCGGCCGGAGCGCACCGTGTTCATCAGCCGCGAGTACGCCTACCATGGTTCGACCTTGGTCGGCGCAAGCCTGGGCGGGATGACGGCAATGCACGGCCAGACCGGGTTGCCGCTGCCGGGTTTCGAACACATCCGGCCGCCCTACTACCTTCGCGACGGCGGTAACATGACGCCGGACGAGTTCGGGGTAGCGGCTGCGCAGGCGCTGGAAGAGCGGATTCAGGAACTGGGGCCGGAGCGGGTGGCGGCGTTCATCGCCGAGCCGATCCAGGGCGCCGGCGGAGTGATCGTGCCGCCCGCCAGCTACTTTCCTGAAGTCCAGCGGATCTGCCACGAGCACGGCATCCTGCTGATCGCCGACGAGGTGATCTGCGGGTTCGGCCGGACCGGCAACTGGTTCGGTTGCGAAACCTTCGGGATCGAGCCGGATCTGATGACGCTCGCCAAGGGGCTGTCGTCTGGTTATCTGCCGATCTCGGCGGTCATGGTCGGGAACAGGGTGGCGCGCACGCTGATCGACGACGGCGGGGAGTTCTTCCACGGGTTCACGTATTCGGGCCATCCGGTAGCCTGCGCGGTGGCGCTTGAGAACCTGCGCATCATCCAGGACGAGGGGCTCGTCGAGCGGGTGCGTGACGACATAGGTCCGTACTTCCAGGCCCGGCTGCGCGAGTTGGCCGACCATCCCCTGGTTGGTGAAGTTCGAGGTGTCGGCCTGATCGCCGCCATCGAACTAGTGCGTAATAAGGACGGCCCAGTGTTCTTCCAGCCGGAAGGGCGGGTCGGCACGATCTGCCGCGATCACTGCTTCCGCAACAACGTGATCCTGCGCGCGGTCCGCGACGGCATGGTGACGGCGCCGCCCCTGGTGATCACCCGGTCCGAGGTCGACCATCTGGCGGAGACGGCGCGCCGCTGCCTCGATCTGACCCAGGCCGACCTCGGGATCTGACGTCCGCCGCCGCGACCTTGCCGTTTGCGGCCGCAACCTTCATACTTTGTTAAGGGAAGGGAGAGCGGCCATGGCGATCGGCTCATCGACGTCGTCGCCCTCGTTGTCGAGCCTGAGGCTCGGCCCGGGGACCGGGACGGCCGGCTCGGCGGATGTGCCGCTCGGGCTGCGCGGTGCCGTGTCGCTCGGCAGCGGACTGCGCACGGGCGTGACCGTGGTGAACCGCGCCGTCCAGACCGCCGGAGAACTCAACGAAGCCAGGCAGATCGCGCGCGAGGCGCTGCTGGAGCAGGCCCGGCGGGAGCAGGAGGCCGATGCTGCCGAGGAGGCGGCGGCCCGGCTCGACCCGGCGCGCGCCGAGACCGTCACGCCCGCGCAACCGGTGCCGACGCCGCTACTCGCTGCCCCGGACGAAGCTGTTCCGCCGGTGGCGAGCGAGGCTGCGGCGGCGGCCGGGCAGACCGGTAACCCGCCACCGCGCGGCGCTTTCGTGGATCTGTCGATCTGAGGACCGGGCCGGCGTGGAACGGCAGCATTGACAGCGTCCGACCGGTGCCTTGTGATCGCAGTGCACAAACAACGGCGCCCCATCGCAAGCGGGCCGTGACAGGGACAACAGCTTCGAGAGGCTAGACGGATGGTCGACAGCTCCACCCTGCGCGCGACGCGCCGCTCGTTCCTGGCCGGCAGCGGTGCCGTGGCCGCCGGCGTCACCCTGCTGCCGACCCTCGGCTGGGCGGCCGAAGAGAAGAAGCTGAACTTCTACAACTGGGACACCTACATCGGCGAGACTACGCTTGTCGACTTCAAGGGGGTCACCGGCATCGACGTCAAGATGGACCTGTTCGCCGACAACGACGAACTGTTCGCCAAGCTCCGCGAGGGCAATCCCGGCTACGATATCATCGTGCCGACCAACGATTACACCGAGCGCATGATCACGGCGAAGATGCTGATGCCGTTGGATCACTCGAAGATTCCGAACATCGCGAACATCTCCAAGTCATTCATGGACCCGAAGTTCGACCCCGGCCGCCGGTACTCGTTGCCGTATATGTGGGGGACGGTCGGCATCGGCTACCGCAAGAGCCGCGTCGACGGCGTGCCGAACAGCTGGAAGGTGCTCTACGATTCCGACAAATATTCGGGCCGTATCGCGCTGCTCGGGGCGTCCCAGACCGTGCTTCAGGTCGGCTGCAAATATCTCGGCTGGCCGCTGAACGAGGCCGGCCCGGCGAAGCTCGAGAAGGTCGCCGAGATGCTGATCAAGCAGAAGCGGCACATCAAGACCTTCGCCGACGACAACGGCCAGGACCTGCTGCTGTCGGGCGAGGTCGATCTCGCGATGGAGTGGAATGGCGACATCCTGCAGGTGATGGCCGAGGACAAGGACATCTCCTATGTCGTGCCCGATGAGGGTGGGCTGCTGTGGGAGGATACCCTGGTCATTCCGAACGGCGCGCCGCATCCCGAGAACGCCCACGCCTTCATCAACTACATCCTCGATGCCAAGGCCGGCGCGGCTATCGCCGACTTAATCCAGTACGCCACCCCGAACGCGGCGGCGAAGGCGATCATGAAGCCTGAATACACCGGCAACCCGGCGATCTTCCCGAGCGACGAGGTGATCGCGCGGTGCGAGCCGGCGGTCTATCAGGGGACCGACTACACGCAACTTGTCGACCGTCTCTGGACCCGGATCGGCGCCGCCTGACCACGGCGGCGCAGCCGGGGCGCGCGCGGGTTGGAGAGCTGGCGGCGCAACCCGCTGGTGTTCTGGATGGTCGGCCTGCCGCCGACCGTCTGGCTTCTGCTGTTCTTCCTGGTTCCGCTGGCGCTGATCTGGATCCTCAGCTTCGCCGAGTTGCGCGGCCTGGTGGAAATGGAGGTGACGGGAACGCTCGCGAACTACGCCCGGGCGCTCGATCCGCTGTATCTGCAGATCTTCGCGAAATCGTTCCTGTTCGCAGGAGTGACCACCGTCGTGTCGTTGGTGTTCGGTTTCCCGGTGGCGCTCGCCATCGTGTTCGCCCCGCCGCGCTGGCGCGCCTTGCTGCTTCTGCTGGTAATCCTGCCGTTCTGGACCAACCTGCTGATCCGGACCTACGCGCTGATCGCCGTGCTTCGCACCCGTGGGATCGTCAACTTCAGCCTCGAGTGGGTGTGGGACCAGGGCAATACCGCGCTCGCCCTCTTGGGGCTCGGCTCCTACCAACTGCTGGGAGAGCGCTTCGAGCCGCTTGAGCTTCTGTACAACAACACCGCGGTGGTGATCGGGCTGGTGTACGTGCACCTGCCTTTCATGGTTCTCCCGCTGTACGCGTCGCTCGAGAAGCTCGACCGTTCGCTCATCGAGGCGGCGCTGGATTTGGGTGCGTCGCAGGTGCGGGCGATGCGGACCATCGTGGTGCCGCTCGCGCTGCCGGGGATCGTGTCCGGATCGATCCTGGTGTTCATTCCGGCGCTCGGGTCGTTCCTTACCCCGGATCTGCTCGGCGGTACCGACAGCCAGATGATCGCCAACGTGATCGAACGCCAGTTCAAGAGCGCGAATGACTGGCCATTCGGCGCGGCGCTGTCGTTCCTGCTGATGTATCTTACTTTCGCGGCGCTGGCCCTGCGCGCGTTTTACGGCCGGCGCGCCGCCCGCCGGGGAGCGGCGTAATGGCGGCGCCCGTCGGTCCGCTCGACTACTCGCGCCGCCTCTGGGTCCGGCTGACGCTGCTGGTCGTGTTCGTCTTCCTGTACGCGCCGATCGCGACCTTGATCGCCTTCAGCTTCAACGACAGCCGCCGCAACATCGTCTGGCAGGGGTTTACCCTAGACTACTACGGCAGGGCGTTCCGGAACGCCGACCTGATCGAGGCGTTCGCGAACTCGCTGACGATCGCGCTGTTCGCCACCGTGATCTCGATCGTGCTTGGCGCTCTTGCCGCCGTGCTGCTCTGGCGCTTCCGATTTCCGGCGAGGGCCGGGTACGAAGGCGCGATCGCGCTCCCCATCGTCATTCCGGAGATCTGCATGGGGGTGGCGATGCTGGTGTTCTTCTCCCGGGTGGGGTGGCCGGCTAACCTGCCGTGGCCTTTCAACCTGTCGGCGATCACCATCGCCCACGTGTCGTTCTGCTTTCCATTCGTGGCGGTGGTGGTTCGCGCGCGGCTCGAGGGGTTTAACCGCGAGCTGGCGGAGGCGGCCCAGGATCTCGGCGCCACCGAGTGGCAGGTTTTCCGAGACGTGATGATTCCGTTCATGCGGCCCGGGCTGGTGGCCGGCGGCATGCTGGCCTTCACCCTGTCGCTGGACGATTTCGTCATCACCTTCTTCACCTCCGGACCGAACACGGTCACGTTCCCGGTGAAGGTCTATTCGATGGTGCGGTTCTCGGTGACGCCGGAAGTGAACGCCGCCTCGACCATCCTGATCGTGGTGACGGTGGTGATGACGGCGGCGGCGCTGTGGATGCAACACCGGGCCGGGGTCAAGGCGGAGGCAGCGGCGAGATGACCGAAAATCGCGATCTCGACCGGCCGATCATCGAGATTGCCGGACTGAGCAAGCGCTACGGCCCGATCACGGCGGTCGATTCCGTCGACCTGACGATCCGGCGCGGCGAGTTCTTCGCGCTGCTGGGGCCGTCCGGCTGCGGCAAGACCACGTTGCTGCGGATGCTGGCGGGGTTGGAGTTGCCGACCGAGGGGACCGTGCGGATCGACGGCCAGGACGTCTCGATGGTGCCGGCGAACCGCCGACCGGTGAACATGGTGTTCCAGTCCTACGCGGTGTTCCCGCACATGACGGTGCTCGAAAACGTCGCCTACGGCCTGAAGGTCGACGGGGTCCCCAAGGACGAGGTGAGGCAGCGGGCAGAGCAGGCCCTCGAATTGGTGAAGCTCGGTGGATACGGCGCGCGCCGCCCCGATCAGTTGTCGGGTGGACAGCGCCAGCGGGTCGCGCTGGCGCGCGCACTGGTCAAGCGGCCGAAGGTGCTTCTGCTCGACGAACCGCTGTCGGCGCTCGACGCCAAGCTCCGCGAACAGATGCGCTTCGAACTGGTCAACCTGCAGGAGTCGGTGGGCATAACATTCGTGATCGTCACCCACGACCAGGATGAAGCGTTGTCGATGGCCGACCGGATCGCGGTGATGAACGTCGGCCGGGTGCAGCAGACTGCGCCGCCGGCCGAACTGTACGAGTTCCCGCGGACGACCTTCGTGGCGGATTTCATCGGCTCGGTGAACCTGATCGAGGGACGGGTCGAGGCGAGCGACCCGGGGCGCGTCACGCTGTCCGCCCCCGCCGTTCCGGTTCCGATCGAGATCGAGCAGGATGCGAGGCTGCCGGTCGGTTCGACCTGCTGGCTGGCGCTGCGGC
>CAYNFA010000038.1:0-13792 GCA_964396345.1 uncultured Thalassobaculum sp. | reverse complement strand
CTCGGGGTCGATGTCGGGGGCGGCGTCGGTCACGGCGTATCCTCGGTCTGCGGGGGCGGGTTCTGCTGCTGCCGGGGCCGGCGGGGTGCCGCCAGGATGGCGAGCCAGGTGCCGAGCACGCCGAACGCGCCGAGCAGCGACAGCGCGGTGAACGGGAACACCACGATGCCGCCGCCGGTGAAGAACGGCCGCACGCCGAACAGGTAAAAGGTCAAGTGGTTCAGCGAGTTGTCCGGCAGGACGTCGCCGCCGCCGTCGACGAAGAAGGCGGTGGCGACCAGCAGCGACAGATGCGAGAGCCAGAGCACGTAGGCCGGAACCCGCTTGCCCGAGGCGGTCGACACGAGCGCGATGTGGAGCAGCAGGACGATCGGGAAGATATAGGCCAGGCTGGACGAGATCGTCACCAGCCCGAACGAGGCGTGCTTCAGGACGATCGCCAGGAACACCACCACGGTCAGGGCGGTGCCGCCGTCCGGCGTTATCCAGGGTTTCCTGTCGATCACGGTCATCGCACGCCGGGTCCGGCGATCGCTTCGAGCCGATTATGCACCACGTTGCGGCGTGGGCGCCACAACCCGCGGTCGATGGCTTCCTGAAATCGATCGGCGATCTCGGTCAGGGCCGCCGGGTTGCTGTCCTCCAGGAACTCCCGCACCGCGTCGTCTTCCAGATAGGCGTCGAACAGCTGCTCGAAATGGTGGTCCTCGACGCAGCGCGCGGTGGCGGCGAAGGCGAACAGGTAGTCGACGGTGGCGGCGATCTCGAAGGCGCCCTTGTAGCCGTGCCGCATCACCCCGGCGATCCACTTCGGGTTGGCGGCGCGGCCGCGCACGATGCGGGCGATCTCCTCGGCGAGCGTGCGGACCTTCGGGCTCTCGGGCCGGCTGGAATCGGTGTGGAACACCACCGGCTGGGCGCCCGAGAGGTGGCGCACGGCGGCGGTGATGCCGCCCTCGAACTGGTAGTAGTCGTCGCTGTCCAGCAGGTCGTGCTCGCGGTTGTCCTGGTTGTGCACCACCAGCTCGGCGCCGGCGAGACGGGCCCGGAACAGCTCGGGCTCGGCGGCACCCTCGGCACCCCGGCCATAGGCGTAGGCGCCCCATGCGAGATAGGCCTCGGCGAGGTCGGCCTCGGTGTCCCAGATCCGCTCGTCGATCAGCGCCTGCAGGCCGGCCCCGTAGGCGCCGGGCTTTGAGCCGAACACCCGGAAGGCGGCCCGCGCCCGGGCCGCCGCCGGCTCGACCCCGGCCGCCGCCATGCGCCGTGCGTCCTCGCCGACCCGGGCGGCGATCGGGTTCAGCTCGGCCCGCTCGTCCAGCTCGGCGACGGCGCGCACCGCGCTGTCGATCAGGTCGATCTGGTGCGGGAAGGCGTCGCGGAAGAAGCCGGAGACCCGCACCGTTACGTCGACCCGCGGGCGGTCCAGCACCGACAGCGGCAGGATCTCGAAGCCGGTCACCCGGCCGGAGGCCGGCTCCCATTCCGGCCGCACCCCGAGGAAGGCGAGGATCTGGGCGATGTCGTCGCCGCCGGTGCGCATGTTGGCGGTGCCCCAGGCCGAGACCGCCAGCCGCTTCGGCCACTCGCCGTTCTCCTGGCGGTAGCGGTCGAGCACCAGGGCCGCCGACTTGACGCCGAGCGTCCAGGCGGCCGGCGTCGGCACCGCGCGGGTGTCGACGGAGTAGAAGTTGCGGCCCGTCGGCAACACGTCGGGGCGGCCGCGGCTCGGCGCGCCGGACGGGCCGGGCGGCACGAACCGACCGTCAAGCCCGCGCAGCAGGTTGGCGATCTCGTCCGGCCCGGACTGCAGGATGGCGGGGCGCAGCCGGGTCTCGACCTGGTCGAGCACGGCGGCCGTCCGGGACCAGCCGGCGGGGCAGGGGATCGCGCCGGCGACCAGGGCGGACGCCAGGATCTCCAGCCGCTCGACGGCGTCGCCTTCGGTGCGCCACGGGCCGGCGTCGATCCCGGCGAGCGCGTCCGGGCGCGTCCCGGTCCAGGCGCTCGCCGGCGCCGGGTCGAGCGGGTCGAAGCCGTCGAGGCCGAGGTCGCCCGCCAGCGCGCGCTGCAGCGAGGCGTCGCCACCGGAACCCCGGCCGCGCGGCACCCGGGCCAGCGCTACCAGCAGGTCGGTCAGCAACCGTCCTTCAGGCGCGGTGCCGAACACGTGCAGGCCGTCCCGGATCTGCAACTCCTTCAGCTCGCAGAGGTGGTTGTCGAGCTTGCCAAGGGCCACCGCCTCGGCCTCGTCCGGGTCGATGCCGACATCCTTGTCGAGGCCGGTGCGACGCGCCGCGTCGAGGATGCGCTCGGCCAGCACCGGCAGCCGGCGCGGGTCGACGCCCATCGCCTGGAAATACTCGTCGACCAGCGCCTCCAGCTCCTGCAGCGGCCCGTGCAGCTCGGCGCGGGTCAGCGGCGGGGTCAGGTGGTCGATCACGGTCGCGGCGATCCGGCGCTTGGCCTGGCTGCCCTCGCCGGGGTCGTTGACGATGAACGGGTACAGCACTGGCAGCGGGCCGAGGGCGATTTCGGGGAAGCAACCCTCGGACAGCGCCAGCGCCTTGCCGGGCAGCCATTCAAGGTTGCCGTGCTTGCCGACGAACACCACGGCGTGGGCGTCGAACGCACCGCGCAGCCAGGCGTGGAAGGCGAGGTAGCCGTGCGGCGGGGCTAGATCGGGGTCGTGGTAGCTCGCTTTCGGGTCGATGTGGTAGCCGCGCGCCGGCTGGATCGCGACCGCGACGTTGCCGAGCCGGTGCACCGCGAGGCGGAAGCGGGCGCCTTCGACGTGCGGGTCGGCGGCCGGCGCACCCCATCGGTCGGTGACGGTCGATCGCGCCGGCTCCGGCACCCGGTCCAGGAACCGGGCGTAGTCGGCGAGCGGCAGGTCCTCGCCGCCCGCTCGTCCGGTGCGGCCGTCGAGCCGGTTGGTCGGGCCGGCCGACAGCATCCGCATCAGCGCGGCGCCGTCCTCGGGCGCGCCGTCGACCCGGTATCCGGCGCCGGCCAGGGCCCGCAGGATCGCCACCGTCGCCGCCGGGGTGTCGAGGCCGACGCCGTTGCCGAGGCGACCGTCCTTGGTCGGATAGTTGGCCAGCACCAGCGCCACCCGGCGCTCGGCCGGCGCGGTGGCTGCCAGCCGCGCCCAGGCGGCCGCCAGGTCGGCGACGTGGGCGACCCGGTCGGCGACCGGCTCCGGCGCCGCGATCGGGCACTCGGTCGCCGCGTCCCAGCGACCCTCGCCCTTGAACGACACCGCGCGGGTCAGCAGCCGGCCGTCGATCTCCGGCAACGCCACGTGCATGGCGATGTCGCGCGGGCCGAGGCCGCGGGTGCCGTTCTCCCAGGCCGCCTTGGCGCCGCCGGAGAACACCACCTGCAGCACCGGCCGGTCGGAGGCCGCGAACGGTCCGTCCACCGCCTTGCCGGGCTGCGAGACCGCGAAGCTGGTGGCGTTCAGGACGACGGCCGGCCGGCAGCCGGCGAGCGTGTCGGCCACCAGGGCGGCGGACACCGGCTCCTTCAGGCTCTGGACGTAGATCGGAACGGCGCCGAGGCCGCGCGCGCCGAGTGCCGCCACCAGGGCGTCGACCGGGGCGAGCTGGCCGGCCTGGACCAGCGCGCGGTAGAACACCACTGGCACCGCCGGCGCGCCGGGCCGCGGCCAGCGCGCCCGGATGGCGGCGAGGTCCGGGCGGTCGAGGCCCGGCCAGTACAGCCCGGCGCGCGGGATCGGCGCCGGCTCGCGCCACTCGCCGCCGCGCCCGATCAGGTCGTCGGCGTAGGCCAGCAGCTGGGTCGCGTTCTCCGGCCCGCCCTCCTGCAGGTAGCGCCAGACCCGGTGCACCGCCTCGGCCGGCAGGGTGGAGCGCCCCATCAGGTCGGAATCAGGCGTGTCGTCGCCGGGGACGCAGGCGAGTGCTGCGCCGTTCTCCCGGCACGCCGCCGCGATCTGCTCGATGCCGTAGGGCCAGTAGGCGACGCCGCCGATCAGCCGGACCACCACCAGCCGGGCCTTCGCCACCACCGCCTCGACGTGCAGGTCGACCGACAGGTGATGCTGCAGCCGCATGACGTTGGCCAGCCGCAGGCCGGTGCCCACGGCCGGGCGGCCGGCACGCGCCGCCGCCAGGCAGGCGAGGTCGGTGTCGGCCGCCGACAGCACCACCACCTCGCCCGGCGTCTGGCCGAGGTCGACCGCTTCCGACCCGTCGTCGACCGCGCCCGAGCGGGTGGCGAGCAGGTGCATCAGGCGCGCAGCTCGGCCGCCACCGCCACGGCGTCGAAACCGGCCTGGCCGATCACCACCAGCCGCGAGGTGCGCCGCTCGTCCGGCTGCCACGGGCGGTCGAAATAGCGCTGCACGCGGTCGCCGACCCCCTGGACGATCAGGCGCATCGGCTTGTCCGGGACCGCCACGAAGCCCTTCACCCTAAGGATGTCGTGGCGGGTGGCGACCCGCTTGATGCGGGCCTCGAGCGCCGCCGGGTCGGCGACCTCGCCGAGGTCGACGACGATGCTCGCGAAATCGTCGTGGTCGTGCTCGTGGCCGTCATCGTGGTGCGAGGGTCGGGTGTCCAGATCGTCCTCGGCGCCAGCGTCGAGGCCGAGCAGTACCGCCGGGTCGAGGGCGCCGCCGACCGACGACACCGTTCGCACGGCGGCGCGCAAATGCGGCGCCATCAGCGCCTTGACCCGCGCCAGGGTGGCGGCGTCCACCAGGTCGGTCTTGTTCAGCACCACGAGATCGGCGCAACCGAGCTGCTCCTCGAACAACTCCTCGAGCGGGCTGTCGTGATCGAGCGACGGGTCGGCGAGGCGCTGCGCGGCGATCGCGGCCGGGTCGGTGGCGAAACGGCCGGCGGCGACGGCGGCAACGTCGACCACCGCGATCACGCCGTCCACGGTGGCGCGGGTCCGCACCTCTGGCCACCCGAACGCCTTGACCAGCGGCTTCGGCAGGGCGAGGCCCGAGGTTTCGATGATGATGTGCTCCGGCGGCTCCGGCCGGTCGAGCAGAGCGGCGATGGTCGGCAGGAAGTCGTCGGCGACCGTGCAGCAGATGCAGCCGTTGGTCAGCTCGACGATGTCGTCATCGGTGCAGTTCTCGTCGCCGCAGCCGCGAATCAGCTCGCGGTCCACGCCGAGGTCGCCGAACTCGTTGATGATGAACGCCAGCCGCCGGCCGCCGGCGTTCTCGATCATGTGGCGGATCAGGCTGGTCTTGCCGGCGCCGAGGAAGCCTGTGACGACGGTGGCGGGAATCTTGGTGGTGCGCGCGGATTGCGCCATGCAGGCCTCCATAGGGCGGCTCGGGGGAGCGGCCCATGTGCACGCGTGGCGTCGCCGGGGAAACCCCGCGCCCCGACCTCACCCCGGGTCGGAACGGGCGACGGTCGACGGCAGGTCTCCTGGCTCGCGGGTCCTGGCTCCGGGTTGCCTTCCCACCCCCGGACGGATCCGGTTGCAGTGGCGTCGTCACCCGTCGCTCGCCGCTCACAGTTGCGGGGGCAGCCGCGGCTTCGCGCGCCGTCCTGCGCGCGCTCCGCGTTCCCTTTCAATCCCCTCCTGGGGGAACCGTCGACCCTCCGCTTATCGGTTTCGGGCGGAGCCGTGTCAAGGTCGGGCGGCCAGCCAGTCCCGAAACTCGGCGGGGGTGAGCGCCGGCACCCCGGCCCCTCTCCGCAACCTGCCTTGTGGCGGTCACATATCGCGGGTATTGGGGAACGGTTGCGGAATACCGAAACGGAGGACGGGCATGCGTCGTTTGGCGAGCGGGGTCGTCGGTGCGGTGTTGGCGGTCGGACTGGCGGTCGGGGCCACGAGCGGCGCCTTGGCACAGGAAAAGACGGCGATCTCCATCGAGCTGAACAAGCTGGAACCGCTGGAGGGCAGTTGCCGGGCGTACTTCGTGGTCCGGCCGGAAGGCACCACCGAGTACAGGGAGTTCAAGATGGAACTGCTGGTGTTCGATACCGGCGGCGTCATCCAGAAGTGGCTCGCCATCGACGCCGCGCCGCTGCGCGCCGGCAAGACGTCGGTCAAGCTGTTCGACGTGTCGGGCGTGACCTGCGACAAGGTCGGATCGGTGCTGCTGAATGATGTGACGGCGTGCGCCGGTGCGGCCGGTGACATCGCCGGGTGTGTCGACCGCGTGACGCTTTCCTCCAAGGCGACCGCGACGTTCTACAAGTAAATCGGCCTACAAGTAAATCGGCCGGCTCGGGGGCCGCGCACCGTGGCGCGTGACCTGCGCCTTCTCGTCGACCGTGCGGCGACCCCGATCGGAGACCTGCTGGTCGTGGTGGACGAACAGGGCTACCTGCGCGCTGCCGACTGGGCCGATCACGAGGCGAGGATGCGGCATCTCCTGCGCCTGCAATACACTGGCCGCAACCCGCGGATCGAGCCGGGCGCGGCCGCGGCGACGGCGGCGTTCGCCGCCTACTTCGCGGGCAATCTTGCGGCCATCGACCGGCTGCCGGTCGAGACCGGCGGCACCGAGTTCCAGCGGTCGGTCTGGAGCGAGCTGCGGCGCATTCCGTGCGGCCAGACCCTTACCTACCGGGCGCTCGCCGAACGGGTGGCCCGGCCGACGGCGGTGCGGGCGGTCGGCCACGCCAACGGTTCAAACCCGATCAGCGTCGCCGTGCCCTGCCATCGCGTGGTCGGCAGCAACGGCACGCTGACCGGGTATGGCGGCGGGATCGAGCGCAAACGCTGGCTTCTGAAGCATGAGCAGGTGACGCTATAGAAGCGTTTATTTTCAGTTGTTTATATGAAATTACAAATGTTCTGATCGAACATCATGCGGCGTCGTCGTCGGCGATCGGCAGGACGTCCACGGCCACCCGAACGCGATGCTGGCCGCCGCCGACGATGGCACCCTTCACCGGGCTGACGTCGCCGTAGTCGCGACCCCAGGCCAGGGTCACGTGCTCGGTGGTGGCGAGCTTGTCGTTGGTCGGATCGAGGTCGACCCAGCCGTGCCCCGGCACCCTGACGGACACCCAGGCGTGACTGGCATCCGACCCCTGCAGCTTCTGGCCGCCGGGTGGCGGGTAGGTCAGAAGGTAGCCACTGACGTAGCGCGCCGGGATGCCGACGCCGCGCAGCCCGGCCAGCATCAGGTGAGCGAAGTCCTGGCAGACCCCGCGGCGGATGCGGAACACCTCGGACACCGGCGTCGACACCGTGGTGGCGGTGGTGTCGTACTCGAAGTCGTGGTGGATGCGGTGGTTGAGATCGATCGCCGCTTCCAGGACCGGCCGTCCGGGGGTGAACGATTCCCGCGCCCAGCGCCAGACCGCCTCGCCGGCCCGGGTCATGGGGGAATCGTACGCGAAGGGCTGGGCCGACAGGATTTCAGGGTCCGTCACGGCCGAGCCGTTGACCCGGGAGCGCTCCCAGGGCGGGGTTGCCGCCGGATCGACCGCCTTCGGTTCCTCGACCGCCACGGTGCCCCGGGCCTGGATCACCAGGCGGGTGTGCTCGTCCTGGATCGTCAGGTGTTCCACCGGGTTGCCGAAGAAGTCGACCTCGGTGCGGCGAATGGCCGGCGCAGGAGTCAGGGCGACACGCCAGATCTCGGTGCGCTGATTGGCGGTCGGCCGCGGGGTCAGGTGCAGCAGGTGGTGCGAGATAGAGACCGGCGCCGAATACACGAAGTCGGTGCGGTGACGGACGTCGTAGCGAACCACCGCCGGGCTCATGGCTCGAAGAACCGCCGGAGCGAGGCGGCCTCCGTGTGACGGCCAAGGTCAGCGTGGCTGAAATAGTGCCGGCCGATGGTCTCCGACAGATCGGCGAGCGCGCCGGCGACCCGCGCCAGCAGCGTGTCGAGCTCCACCCGTCGCCCCTTGCCGTCGGCCTGCGCCAGCAACCGCACGTCGGCCAGCCGGATGGCGGCCTGGCAGGACAGGATCTGGCGTTGCTCCGGCGACCGGTCGAGCGCGTCGCCGAACCGCGGCAGACGGGCGGCGTGGTGTTCCAGGGCGTCGAGCTGGAAGCCGACCGAGCGCGGGTTGCTCTCGTCGACCAGCAGCAGGTCGAGGACCGGGACGAGGCGGGGCGCGCTGACGTAACGCGCCCGGTAGGTCATGAAGCTGTCGGCCAGTTCCAGCAGGCGGTCCAGGAAGCCCTGGCGTTCCGGGTCGCCGACCGACAGCAGCCCGCGCAGCAGACCGGCCATGGTGGCCGCGCGCTCCATCCGGCGGCCCATGTCGAGAAACCGCCAGCCCTGGGTGCGCGTGGTGTTCTCCATGCCGAGGCCGGCGAACGCCGACATGGTGCGCAGCATGTCGTTCAGGATCGCCGAGGCGTCGCCGATGTCGAGCCACACCCGCGGGCGCTGCCGCAACACTTCCTGGTGCAACTGATCGAGCGTGCGCCAGGCGTCGAGCGACAGCCGGTCGCGGGTCAACGATGCCACCCGGTTCACGGTCTTGACGAGCTGCGGAATGCCGTTCGGCTCGGCCGGGTCGAACAGGTAGGCCTGGATCCGGTGCTCGATCTGCGCCGGCGACAGGGTTCGGCCGCGCCGTCGCATCAGCCCGTCCACGTCGCCCGGATGGGCCAGCATGTAGAGTAGCTTCTGCACGGCGACGTTGGCGGTGCTGTCCTGGACCGAGTCTTCGGCCAGCCGGGTCAGCAGGCTGCGCAGCAGCCGCATGGCGTTCTCGGTTCGCTCGGCGTAGCGGCCGAGCCAGTACATGTTGTCGGCCGCCCGGCTCGGCAGGTCGTCGCCGGCCCGGCGCAGCACCGGGGCGCTCTCCTCCGGACGCAGCAGGCTGAAGCTGTCGACCGGCGCCGAGGACAGCACCCAGGTGTCCTTGGAGCCGGAGCCGCGCTGCATCGACACCGCGCGGGTCGAGTTGCTTTCCGAGATCCGGGTCAACCCCCCCGGCATCACCACGTAATCGTCGCCGAGCGCGGTCGCGAACATGCGCAGCGCCATCGGGCGCGCCACCAGCCGCCCCTGGTCCCAGGCCGGCGCGGTCGAGAGCGTGATCGCTTCCTGCCCGACATAGTCGTAGCCGCGCTGGCGGATGCGCTCGATCAGGGCGGCGCGCTCCGCCGCGTCGAGGGCCGAGCCCAGCACCTGGCCGGCTTCGGCGTTCACCAGGGTCGGGGTCTGGAAGGTGCGGGCGACCACCATGCTGTCGAGGTTGGCGATGACGTGCTCGCGCGCGCTGTGCTGGCCGCACCACCAGGTGGCGATGTGCGGCAGCAGCAGTTCCTCGCCGAGCAGGTGGCTGCACAGTCCCGGCAGGAACCCCATCAGCGCCGTGCATTCCACCAGGCCGGAGCCGAGGGCGTTGGCGATCGTCACGTTGCCGGCCCGCGCCGCCTCCACCAGCCCGGCGATTCCGAGCGCGGAATCCGGCCGCAGCTCCAGCGGGTCGCACCATTCGGTGTCGATCCGGCGCAGCACGACGTCGACCGGCTGCAGGCCGCCGATGGTCTTCAGGTACACCCGGTTGTCGCGGACCGTCAGGTCGGCGCCCTCGACCAGCGGGTAGCCGAGATAGCGCGCCAGGAAGGCGTGCTCGAAATACGTCTCGTTCAGGGGGCCGGGAGTCAGCAGGATGATGCGCGGGTCGTCCTTGCCGGAGAGCGCCCTGAGGTTCTCCCGCACCGCCTGGAAGAAATGCGCCAGCCGGCGGACCCGGCCCTCGCGGAACAGGTCGCTCAGGCACTGCGCGGTGATCACCCGGTTCTCGAGCGCGTAACCGGCGCCGGACGGCGCCTGGGTGCGGTCGTTGAACACCCACCACCGCCCGTCCGGCGAGCGCGCGATGTCGGCGGCGTAGAGCTGCAGGAAGGTCTCGTAGGGCGGCACGATGCCGTGGCAGGGCAGGTGGAAGTTCGGGTTGGCGTACACCAGCGCGGACGGCAGCACGCCATCCTTGATCAGGGTCTGCGGGCCGTACAAATCGGCCAGGATGGCGTTCATCAGCCGGGCGCGCTGCTTCAGCCCGCGCTCCAGCAGGTCCCACTCGTCCTCGGGAATGATCAACGGCATCACGTCGAGTTCCCACGGGCGCTGCTCGCCCTTGGGATCGCCGTACACGTTGTAGGTTACGCCGTGCTGCCGGATCAGACGGAGCGCGGTCTGGGGATGCTGGGCCACTTCGTCCGCGGGCAGCGACCGCATGCCGTCAAGGAACGACTGCCAGTACGGACGCCGCTCGCCGTCCGGGGCGACCAGCTCGTCGTAGATCCCCTCTAGAGTGCGGTAGTCGACCAGAAGGTCGTCGGGATCGTCGGAATTGACGGAGGCGCTGGGGGGCATTCTCGAATCCGGAGTGAGGGCAGCCGCGACGCTAGCACGCGACGCCGTCTCACGTCAGACGAAGGTCGAGGGTAAGCGGGAACTCGGGGTTATCAACGGCTTTGCGGGGGGGCGCCGACCGGCCGGGGGTGTGGCCGATGGTCTCGAAGCGCGCGAGTCGACGGCCCTCGGCCTCGAACGCGTTGATCGGCGACGTCTCGTGGCTGCGCCCGCCGGGGTGGCCGACATGGTAGACGCAGCCGCCCACCGTCCGTCCGGTCCAGTCGTCGACGATGTCGAAGGTAAGCGGGGCGTGCACGCCGATCGTCGGGTGCAGGGCGGAAGATGGGGCCCAGGCACGGAACCGCACGCCGGCTACCGCCTCGCCGCTCCGGCCGGTGCCGGTCATCGGCAGGTCGACGCCGTTGCAGGTGATCCGGTAGCGGGTCGGGTCGAAGCCGGTGACGTGGGCCTGCAGCCGCTCCAGCGACGAATCCACGTAGCGGACGGTGCCGCCGATCGCCCCTTCCTCGCCCATCACGTGCCAGGGCTCAAGGGCGGTCCGGATCTCCAGCCTGAGGTCCCGCCAGGCGACCGCACCCATGGTCGGGAACCGGAACTCCAGGTGCGGGCGGTACCAGTCGGCCTCGATCGGGTAGCCAGCCGCCCGGAGGTCCTCGATCACGTCCTCGAAGTCCTGCCAGACGAAATGCGGCAGCATGAAGCGGTCGTGCAGCGCGGTGCCCCAGCGCTTCAGACGGCTCGTGTAGGGGGTCCGCCAGAACCACGCGATCAGGGCCCGCAGCACCAGTGTCTGGGCCAGGCTCATGCGCGGGTGCGGCGGCATCTCGAAGGCCCGGAACTCCACCAGACCGAGACGCCCGGTCGGGCCGTCCGGGGAATACAGCTTGTCGATGCAGATCTCGGTGCGGTGGGTGTTGCCGGTAACGTCGATCAGCAGGTTCCGGAAGATCCGGTCGACCAGCCAGGGTGGGACGCGGCCGGCCGACGGGTCGGGGATCTGCCGGAAAGCGACCTCGAGTTCGTAAAGCTGGTCGTGGCGGGCTTCGTCGACCCGCGGCGCCTGACTGGTCGGCCCGATGAACAGGCCCGAGAACAGATAGCTGAGCGACGGGTGGTTCTGCCAGTAGGCGACCAAGCTGCGCAGCAAATCGGGACGCCGCAGGAACGGGCTGTCGGCCGGCCGCGCCGCGCCGAAGACGACGTGGTTGCCGCCGCCGGTACCGACCGCCTTGCCGTCGACCAGGAACTTCTCGGTACCGAGCCGGGCAAGGCGGGCCTCCTCGTACAGCGCCTCGGTGATCGCCACCTGCTCGTCCCAGCTCCGCGCCGGATGGATGTTCACTTCGATCACGCCCGGGTCCGGGGTGACCTTGATGACGTTGATCCGCGGGTCGGTCGGCGGCGTGTAGCCCTCGACGTGGACCGGAACGTCCAGTTCGACCGCGGCACCCTCGACGGCGTCGAGCAGGTCGACGTAGTCGTCGACCGACCGGGTCGGCGGCAGGAACACGCAGAGCCGCCCGTCGCGCGGCTCGACCGCCAGCGCCGTCCGCACGGCGCGCTCGGAATCGCTGTCGGGCAGCGTCTGGGGCCGGGTCTCCTGGCGCACGTCGGCCTCGTCGGGAGTGCCGGGCAGGGAGGCCTGCTCGGGCCGCGGCGTCGGCAGGGCGCCGGTCTCCTCGAACGGATCGGTCGGGTAGAAGTAGGGGTAGCTGGCCGGCGGAACGTACGGGAGGGTGCCGAGCGGCAGCCGCAGGCCGGCCGGCGAGTCGCCGGGCGCCAGCAGGATGCGACCACGCCGCGACCGCCAGATCTCGGTCAGCCACTTACGGCCGCCGTCGCGGCCCTGCCAAGCCTGGATCGGCAGCACCGTCCCGACCGGCTGGCCGAGTCCGCGGTCGAACACCCGCACCAGACGGGCCCGCTCCTCCGGGTCGTCGAGCTTGGAATCCAGCGGATCGACGTTGTCGGGCAGCTTGCTTTCGCGGTCGACGAACCGGATCGGGTCTTCGAAGGCCCACAGCACGGCGTTCTCGTCGACATCGAGGCGCCGGGCGATCGCCTTGGTCAGCGCTTCGGCCTGGGCCGTGGTCGGCGCGTAGTCCTCGCCCTCGCGGGCGATCAGACGGTCGGTGCGCCACAGCGGCAGTCCGTCGCCGCGCCAATACAGCGCGAACGACCAGCGCGGCAGGCTCTCGCCGGGGTACCACTTGCCCTGGCCGTAGTGCAGCAGCCCGTGGGGGGCGAAGCGCTCGCGCAATCGACGGATCAGCGTGTCGGCGAGGCGCCGCTTGGTCGGCCCAACGGCGGCGGTGTTCCACTCGGCGCCGTCCAGGTCGTCGATCGAGACGAAGGTCGGCTCGCCGCCCATGGTCAACCGCACATCCCCGGCCGCCAGGTCCGCGTCGACCTGATAACCGACCCGGTCGATGGCGCGCCATTGCTCGTCGCTGTACGGCTTGGTGACGCGCGGCGTTTCCATCACCCGGGTGACGGACATGCGGTGCGAGAACTCCACCTTGGCCGGCTCGACCATGCCCTCGATCGGGGCGGCCGAGCGCGGGTCGGCGGTGCACGCCACCGGAATGTGGCCCTCGCCGCACAGCAGGCCGGACGTCGGGTCGAGGCCGATCCAGCCGGCTCCCGGAATGTAGACCTCGGCCCAGGCGTGCAGGTCGGTGAAGTCCTCCTCGGCGCCCGACGGGCCGTCAAGCGCCTTCTGGTCGGCCTTCAACTGCACCAGGTAACCGGAGGCGAAGCGGGCGGCCAGCCCGAGGTGGCGCAGGATCTGGACCAGCAGCCAGCCGGTGTCCCGGCACGACCCCTTGCGCAGTCCGAGGGTCTCCTCGGTGGTCTGGATGCCGGGCTCCAGGCGGACAATGTAGCCGATCATCCCCTGCAGGCGCTGGTTCAGGGCGACCAGGAAATCGACGATCTGGCAGTCGTCGCGCGGCACCGCGGCCAGCCACTCCGACAGCAGCGCGCCGGCCGGGTCGGCGTTCATGTAGGGGACCAGGTCGTGCTCCAACTCCGGAGCGTAGTTGAAGGGATAGCGGTCGGCGTACGGCTCCACGAAGAAGTCGAACGGGTTGATCGTCGCCATGTCGGCGACCAGGTCGACCGTCACCCGGAAGCGGTCGGTCTTCTCCGGGATCACGACGCGGGCGAGGTAGTTGCCCTGCGGGTCCTGCAGCCAGTTCAGGAAGTGCTGCTCGGGCTCGATCTTCAGGCTGTAGCTGAGGATCCGCGTGCGCGAATGCGGGGCCGGCCGCAGGCGGATGACCTGAGGGCCGAGCGCGACCGGCCGCTCGTATAGATAGCTGGTCTCGTGCGTGAGGGCGACGTGGATGGCCATGCTGCCTCTGCTGCACCGCGGAACAGACTCATCGATACCGCGCGGTTCCGGGAATCACAACCGTGTGTCCGTCTCGGTGTTGATCGTATCGGGCGGGAGGTGCGACGATCCGGCTCCGCCGGCGGAGTTCCCAC
>CAYNFA010000037.1:0-13836 GCA_964396345.1 uncultured Thalassobaculum sp. | reverse complement strand
AACGTCGACGCTGCATTTTCGCACTTGCCCAACGGGGGCCGTCCATACATGACGATAATTTAGAGACCGCTCATGCAACGGCCGAGAGCCTCCGCCTCTCTCCGTCGTCACCCTGGACGAGCGCGCCTGCGGCGCGGTCGAGCCGCGGGGCCCACCCGCCCCGACGGCGATGCTGACGCCGCTCATCGCGCGCATCACGTCGGCGGTCCGCGGGTACCGACCGCCGGCCCTGCCGCCTGGTTGACCAGCAGGACGTGCCGCAGGGCGGCCGACGGGGCGGTCAGTCGACGCGCAGCGGCTCCAGCCGCCGGTTCGCCTCGAGCGCGGCCGCCACCATCGTCTCGCGCCGGGACTCCAGCGCCTCCCAGCCGTTGCGGCGATGGTCCCGGCAGGCGCCGAGAGCTTGGTCGCGACCAATCCCGGGGTCGGCGGGGAGCCGGTCGGGCGACGGGTCGGCCAGAACCCCCGCCATCAGGGCGAACAGCGTTGGGTCCATGGCGTCGTCGCCGAGAACGTCCTCGCTCGGCCGGAACGCGTCGGAGCGCGTCAACTGCACCATGTATACCGACATGGCCTCCAGCCGAACGGCGCCGTTTGGCCTGACCGAGACCAGCGGGAAGTACGGCGCCAGCGACGGCAGCACGTGGTTGGGGTAGAGCCGCGCCCCCCAATAGCGGCCAGCCACCGCCGCGTAGTGCCGATAGTCCTCGATCGCAAACAGGCGGGACTGATCGAACGGCAGGATCTCGACCGCCGGCTTGGTCGCCACCACCGTGTCGTTGGCGACGTCGACGTACAACGAGCCGGCGATGAAGGCGTTCTGGAAGTACTCGCCGCGCAAGTCGCCCCAGACCTTCCGCATGGTGCCGCCATGGCGCATGAACGTGGTCAGCGCGATCAGTCCCCGCGCCGGCGCGCCGTCCAGGCTGGCCGCCTCGATGGTCCGCAGCCGCGCCTCGACGGCCCGCGAGATCTCCAGGCACTGTCCGATCGGGAAGGCCTTGCCCATCTTCGCCGGCCGGGCCACGACCAGCGCCGGCTCGGCGTCGGCCCGCAGCCACCGGAACAGCGCGTCCAGATCGTCGAGGGCGGGCGCCAGAAACCGCTCGGTCAATGCCTGCTCGGCGACCGGGTTCGCGATCCGCGGTTCGTGGGGCAGCAGGGGTCCGGTGCGGGGCATGGCTCGGCTGCGTTGCGGCGAGGGCAATCTGCGGGTCGCCAATTCGAATACAGGCAAGCGGCCCCGGTTGCCAGTCAGGTGAGCGCCAGCATCCCGGCGGCGTTGCCACCGGCGATCAGGTCGCGTTCCGCCGGCGACAGACGCGCCTGTCGAACCGCATCCAGGCAGCGGGCGTCGTCGAAGATCGGAGCGTCGCTGCCGAACAGCACGCGGTCGGCGCCGTACACCTCGGCGGCGAGCGCGATCGCCCGCGGTCCCAGCGAGGCGGCGTCGACGTACAGCGGCCGCAGCGACCGCGACGGCGCCGCCGCATCCGGATGCCGCAGCGCGTAGACGTGATCCATGCGCTCGATCACGAACGGCAGGCTGCCGCCGAGATTGGCGACCTGGACCGGCACCGACGGGAAGGCGTCGAGGAAATCAGTGAGCGCCAGGGTCACCATCACCTCGGTCATCCGGTTCTGGATGTCGACGGTCACCCGGCGGTGGACCACGCTGTCGGAATGCGGTGCCGCGGCATCGACCGGCCCTGCCGCCGCGTCCGGCAGGGGCCCCGGGTGCACGAACACCAGCCCGCCGAGCTCGTCCGCGAGTTCGAACAGCGGCCGGACCCGCCCGGCGGCGGCGACGCTGACGAACGCGTCGCCCGGCAGGATCATGCCGCTGAGTCCGAGCCCGCGGGCCCGGCGATACTCCTCGGCGGCGGCGGCCGGATCGGCGAGCGGCAGGGCGGCGATCCCGGAGAACCGGTCGGGATGCCGCCGGACCAGCGCGGCGATCCCGTCGTTGAACGCCCGCACCAGCGGCAGCGACTGATCGGCCGGCCGTGAATCGATGCCGAACAACCCCGGCAGCGACAGCACCTGGCGGTCGACGCCGAGCATCTCCATGCGCGCCAGTCGGGCGTCCAGGTCGTCGTAGGCGCGGCCGTACGGCATGCGGGTGCGGAAGATCCCGAAGCTCTCGCCGCCGGCAGGCTCGGCGCGAATGTCGGGCGCTTCGCACCGGGCGCGCAGGGCGGCGACCAGGGCCTCGGGCAGGAAGTGCGCGTGGGCGTCGATGACCGGCGGCATGGAGAAGGTCGGGTCCGTCGAGGGTGAAGCGCGAACAGCGAAACGCCGGAGGGGGCCCGACGGCCCCCTCCGGTAACGCTGTTCAGAGGTCGCGGTCTTAAGCCGCCTGCGCCTTCTTCAAGCCGGCGAGGCCGTCGTCGAGCGCCAGGCTCATCTTGTCGAACAACTCGTCGATCTGGCTCTCGGTGATGATCAGCGGCGGGGTGAAGGCGATGGTGTCGCCGATCGACCGCACGATCAGGCCGTGCTCGGCCGCCGCCTTGTAGACCAGCGCGCCGGCGCCGGCCTTCGGGTCGAACGGCTTGCGGGTGGCCTTGTCGGCCACGATCTCGACCGCGCCGATCAGGCCGACGCCACGGGTCTCGCCGATCAGCGGGTGGTCGATCAGGGCGTGCAGGCGCTTCTCGAAGTGCGGCGACACCGCGCGGACATGGCCGAGGAGATCGCGCTCCTCGTAGATCTTCAGGGTCTCCAGCGCCACCGCGGCGCACACCGGGTGAGCCGAGTAGGTGTAGCCGTGGCCGAGCACGCCAAGGTCGGCGCTGGCCTGGGCGATCGGCTGGTAGACGTCCTCGCTGATCATCACCGCCGAGATCGGCAGGTAGCTCGCCGACAGCGCCTTGGCGCAGGTCAGGATGTCCGGCTTGATGCCGACCGTCTCGGAGCCCCAGAAATTGCCGGTGCGCCCGAACCCGCAGATCACCTCGTCGGCGACCAGCAGCACGTCGTACTTCTTCAGGACCGCCTGGATCTTGGCGAAGTAGGTCTTCGGCGGGACGATGACGCCGCCGGCGCCCTGGATCGGCTCGGCGATGAAGGCGGCGACCGTCTCCGGTCCTTCTTCGAGGATCATGGTCTCGAGATCGTTCGCCATGCGGGTGGCGAACTCCTCCTCGCTCTCGCCTTCCAGACCGAAGCGGTAGAAGTGCGGGTTCGAGGTGTGCTTGAAGCCGGCGAGCGGCAGGTCGAAGCCTGGGTGGTTCACCGGCGTGCCGGTCAGGCTGGCGGACGCGATGGTGACGCCGTGGTAGCCCTTGATGCGGCTGATGAACTTCTTCTTGGCGTGACGGCCGCGAGCGTTGTTGTAGTACCAGACCAGCTTGATCGCGGTGTCGTTGGCTTCCGAGCCGGAGCTGCAGAAGAACACCTTCGACATCGGCACCGGCGCCAGCTTGATCAGCTTCTCCGCCAGGTCGATGCCCGGCAGGTGCGCCTTGTGGGCGAAGGTGTGGTAGTACGGCAGCTTGTTGAGTTGGTCGGTCGCCGCCTTGACCAGGCGCTTCTCGTTGAAGCCGAGCGACGCGCACCACAGGCCGGCCATGGCCTCCAGGTAGGGCTTGCCGGCGTCGTCGTAGACATACACGCCCTCGCCGCGCTCGATGATCATCGGGCCGTTCTGTTCGTGGGCCTTGGCGTTGGTGTAGGGATGCAGGAAGTAGGCGACGTCACGCGCCGCCGGCGAATTCGGCTGGAAGCTCATGGTATTCTCCCGGAACGGGTGCGGTAATCCTGTGACGTGACCTTAGCACGACTGATTAGCGGCGAAAGGGGGCCAGAGTGACCCGACTGACGTCGGCCCGGCTCCGTCCGCCCGGTCACAAATCCACCGGCTCGCTCGGGTCCTCCATGATCCGGTTCAGGGCGTCGCGCAGGGTGCGCAGCAGGTCCTCGGCGGCGCGGTCGTCGATATCCCGGAAGATCGCCTCGTAGTCCAGCAGTTCGCGTTCCAGCATGACGCTGCGGTCGCTGCGGTTGGCGGCGATCAGCTGGTCGAGCTGCCGGCGGGCCTCGTCGACCATCTCGACGGCCTCGAGGCGGTCGAGCACACCCTTTCGAACCAGGGTGCGCAGGGTGTTCACCAGCAGCACGAACGACGCCATCGCGAACGCCTCGGTCTTGACGTCACGGCTCACCGAGCGACCTCCGGCTCATGCGTTCCCCCGGGCACCAGATACCACGCCAGGCTGGCGATCTGCAGGCCCAACATCGCGCCGAACGACCAGCGGTAGGCTTCCGGCTGATAGCCGCCGCTTTCCAAGGGCGGCCACAGGTCGATGGCGGCGCCCAGCAGGTACTGGCCGGCGAAGGCGCCGAAGAACGCGAAGGTGTTGAGGCCGGTCGACGCTCGCCCTGCCAGCGAGATCGGGAAGTGCCGGTTGATCAGCGGGTAGATGAGCGCGGCCGCGTTCGCCATCAGGCCGAAGCCGATCCACGGCATCATGGCGGACGGGGCCAGTTCCAGGGTAATCGCCGCCTGGGCCAGGATGAACAGGGCGGAGAGCCAGCCGACCACCGGGATCAGACCGATGCCGCGCCGGCCGCAGAAATCGGCGAGCGCACCGGTCAGCACGAAGCCGACCGTCATCGCCACCGCGATGACCAGCAGGTACAGGGCGACGCCGTGGCGGTCGAAGCCGGCGACATCGCGCAACCACGGCCCGGCCCACAGGCCCTGGATCGCCAGGTTGGCGGCCATGGTCGTCACCGTCAGCGGCGCCACCCGCCAGAACAGCCGGTCGCCGAACACCACCCGGAACCCGGCGATCTGCTCGCGCAGGGTGCCGCGGTCGACGCCGTGGGCGGCGCGCTCCGGCACCACCAGACGGATGAGCACGGCCACCGCCACCGTGACGCCGGCCAGCGCGAAGAACACGCCGCGCCAGTCGACGATCTCAAGCGCCTCCTCGAGCGGGGCGGTGGCGGCGATCGCCCCAAGCCCGCCCATCGCGAGGAAGCAGCCGTTGATCAGCGGCCAGCGCTGCTTGGGAAACCACAGGGTGATGGCCTTGAACGACGCCATCAGCCCGCCGGCCGCGCCGAGCCCGATGAGGGCGCGGGCGATCGCGAGGTCCACCATGCTGTCGCCGAGGGCGAACAGCAGCGCCCCAACCGCGGCCGACAGCAGCAGGATCGACTGGACCCGGCGCGGGCCGTAGCGGTCCAGCAGCAGGCCGAGCGGCAGCTGGAAGCTGGCGAAGGCGAGGAAATAGCAGCTGGTCAGCAGGCCGAGGTCGGCCGCGGTCAGGCCGAGTTCGGCGGTCAGCTGCGGAGCGATCACCGCGTTGATCGACCGGAACAGATAGGACAGGAAATAGCCGCCGGCGAACGGCAGGAACACGACCGCGATCAGCCGCGCCATGCCCGGCGTGGCGGCCGCGGTCTCCGAAGCGCTGGCGGTCATGACGCGGACGTCGGCTTCCGCGGCACCAGGCGCAGGGTGACGCCGTTGGTGATCTCCGCCGGCAGGACGATCGCCGGCCCGTCGCGCCAGGCGCCCGGCACCAGCGCCGCCGCCGCCTCGACGTCGGCGACCGCGATCTCGATCACCGGGATCGCCGCCGGGCCGCCCGGGATCACGTCGATGCGGTCCCGCCGGAGCGCGACCGGGTAGCAGCCATCGGGGGCGACCGGCCCGGCGGTTCCCCCGGAATACCCCTCGAGGAACGGTCTGGCCGACTGCGGGTCCTGGGCCGCGACGGTGACGGCGGTGATCCGCTCCGCGCCGTTGCGGTGGCGCTGGTAGTCGGGCTTCCAGAACGCCTCGGGGGTGTGCTGCTGGCACACGAAGAACGCCAGCCCGACCAGCGACGGATCGCCGGTGAAGGCCAGCGAGAACGCCACCCGGGTATCGCTGCCGTCCGGCAGCCGGGCCTTGCGCTCGAAGTCGACCGGGTCGTAGCCGCGCAGGCCGAGGCGCTCCCAGCCGGCCCGGTCGGCGTCGCGGTCGTCGCTGGTCAGCACCAGCATCGAGGCGCCTTCGCCGACCGCCTCCAGGAACGCCCGGTTGTGGGCGGCGAAGCTGAAGGCGTTGCCGGCCATCTCGGGGATCCGCGCCGGGTCGTCGATCTCCAGCAACTCGACGAAATTGCCCTGCAGCTGGATCAGGCTGTTGGCGGTGCCGAACGGGTGCACCGCCCGTGGCGTGGTGGTGAAGCCGAGCTGCTCCCAGCCGGCGCGCGCCGATTCCAGGTCGCGGGTCATGACGACGACGTGGTCGATGTCGCGGACGGGCATGTGGTTTCCTCCGGGGCGTTTTGCCGGCGACCATGCCACATTCCGCGCCGACGTGCAGGGGCGACGGCGCTCGGCGGCGTCGGAGTCGGGCCGCTACGACGGGTTGTGCCGGATCGCCGCCCTGGTCACACTCCCGACCGGCATGGGGGAAGGGTGGCGATGGAACGCCTGCAGTCGGGGCTCGGGCTGGTGGTCATCTTCGCGATCGCCTGGGTGATCAGCGAGAACCGGCGGGCGGTGCGCCCGCGGGTCGTGCTGGTCGCTATCGTCCTGCAACTCGTCATGGCCGTGGCCGTGCTGCACCTGTCCCCTATCCGCGCCGCCTTCGGGGCCCTGAACGACGCGGTGCTGGCCCTGCAGGCCGCCACCGAGGCCGGCACCGGGTTGGTTTTCGGCTATCTCGGCGGCGGGCCGCTGCCGTTCGAGGAGACCCGGGTGGGCGCCAGCTTCGTGCTGGCGTTCCGGGCGCTGCCGCTGGTGATGGTGGTGTCGGCGCTTGCCGCGCTGCTGATCCACTGGCGGATCCTGCCGTGGATCGTGCGCGGATTTGCCCTGCTGTTCGAGCGCACCCTCGGGGTCGGCGGCCCGGTCGGGCTGGTGGCGGCCGCCAACATCTTCGTCGGCGTGGTCGAGGCGCCGCTGCTGGCCCGGCCCTACCTGGCGCGCCTCGACCGCGGCGAGCTGTTCATGACGATGGCCTGCGGGATGGCGACGATCGCCGGCACCATGCTGGTGCTGTACGCCACCATCCTCGCGGACGTGCTGCCCGACGCCGTCGGTCACCTGCTGACCGCCTCGCTCATCAGCGCCCCGGCGGCGATCGCGATCGCGGCGCTGATGGTTCCGCGTGACGGGCCGCCGACCGGCGGTGCACTCGACGTCGTCTCCGAGGCGAGCGGCAGCATGGACGCGATCGCCCGCGGCACCCAGGCCGGCCTGCAATTGTTCCTCGGGATCATCGCCATGCTGCTGGTGATGGTGGCCCTGGTCAGCTTGGTCGACGCCATCCTCGCCCTGGCGCCGGCCATCGCCGGCGAGCCGCTGTCGCTCGGCCGGGTGTTCGGCTGGGTGATGCGGCCGCTGGTCTGGCTGATCGGCCTGCCGTGGGACGAAGCGGCGGTCGGCGGCCGGCTGATGGGCACCAAGACCGCCCTCAACGAGCTGATCGCCTACCTCGACATGGCGCGGCTGCCGCCGGAGGCGCTGTCCGAGCGCAGCCGCATGATCATGACCTACGCGCTGTGCGGCTTCGCCAATTTCGGCAGCCTCGGGATCATGATCGGCGGCATGGCGGCGCTGGTCCCCGAGCGGCGCGCCGAGATCGCCGGGCTCGGCCTCAAGTCGATCGTCGCCGGCACCCTCGCCACCCTGTCGACCGGCGCGGTGGTGGGGCTGCTGTGACCGGCGTCGCTGCAAGTCCGGTTGACGGGTCCGCCCGGCGCGTCCTAACTCGTCGGACGCTCCGGCGGGCCGGGGGACGGCCCCGGACACCTCCCGAGCCGCGGTGCAAGCGATGACCGAGCCTCTCCTCCAGGTCCGCGATCTCGTCGTCCAGTTCCCGACCCGACGCGGCACGCTGACCGCGGTCGACGGGGTGTCGTTCCACATCGACCCGGGCGAGGTGCTGGGCGTGGTCGGGGAATCCGGGGCCGGCAAGTCGATGACCGGGGCGGCGGTGATCGGCCTGCTGGAGCCGCCGGGCCGGATCGCCGGCGGCGAGATCCTGCTCGAGGGTCAGCCGATCCAGAACCTGCCCTACGAGGCCATGCGGCGGATCCGTGGGCGCAAGATCGGCGCCATCTTCCAGGACCCGCTGACCAGCCTGAACCCGCTCTACACGATCGGCCAGCAACTGGTCGAGACCATCGCCACCCACACCGACCTGACCCCGACGCGGGCGCGGGCGCGGGCCGTCGAACTGCTGGCCGAGGTCGGCATCCCAGCCCCCGAGCGCCGGGTCGACCAGTACCCGCACCAGTTTTCCGGCGGCATGCGCCAACGCGTGGTGATCGCGCTGGCGCTGTGCGCCAACCCGCGCCTGATCATCGCCGATGAGCCGACCACCGCCCTGGACGTCTCGATCCAGGCGCAGATCATTGCGCTGCTGCGGCGGCTGTGCCGCGAGCATGGCACCGCCGTGATGCTGGTGACCCACGACATGGGGGTGATCGCCGAGACCGCCGACCGGGTGGCCGTCATGTACGCCGGCCGGATCGCCGAGATCGGGCCGGTCCGCCAGGTCATCAAGCAGGCCCGGCATCCTTACACGGTCGGCCTGATGGGCTCGATCCCGACGATCGCCCAGGACGCCGAGCGTCTGCGCCGGATCCCGGGCTCGATGCCGCGGCTGACCGACATCCCGGCGGGCTGCGCCTTCAACCCGCGCTGCGAGCGGGTGTTCGAACGCTGCCGGCGCGACCGGCCGGAGCCGATCGACGTCGCCGGCAGCCGGGTGGCGTGCTGGCTGTACGACCCCAGCGCGGCGCAGCGGGAGGCGGCGGATGCCTGACCTGGCGAGCCGTCATCCGGAGACCCGTCCGGCGGAGGCCGCCGCTTCCGGGCCGGCGGTGCTGAAGGTCATCGGCCTGAAGCGCTACTTCGACGTGTCGCCGCCGCTGCTCAACCGCGTGCTGGAGCGCCAGCCGAGGCAGATCCTGAAGGCAGTCGACGGCATCGACTTCGCGATCGGGCGCGGCGAGACCTTCGGGCTGGTCGGCGAGTCCGGTTGCGGCAAGTCGACGGTGGCGCGGCTGATCGTCGGCCTGTACGCGCCGACCGCCGGCTCCATCGAGCTCGAGGGCCGCGACATCGCCGGCCTGTCGCGCCGGCAGATGGCGCCGGTGCGCCGCCGGCTGCAGATGATCTTCCAGGATCCGTTCGCCAGCCTGAACCCGCGCTGGCGGGTGCTCGACATCGTCGCCGAGCCGATCCGCGCCTTCGGGCTGGCCACGGGCAGGGACGCCGTGACGCGACGGGTCGGGGAACTGCTGGAGCAGGTCAAGCTGAACTCGCGCGACGGCGACAAATACCCGCACGAGTTCTCCGGCGGTCAGCGCCAGCGGATCTCGATTGCCCGCGCGCTGGCCTCGAACCCCGAGTTCCTGGTGTGCGACGAGCCGACCTCGGCGCTCGACGTCTCGGTGCAGGCGCAGATCCTCAACCTGATGCGCGACCTGCAGCGCGACCTCGGCCTGACCTACCTGTTCATCAGCCATAACCTCGCGGTGGTGCGCCACATCTCCGACCGGGTCGGGGTGATGTATCTCGGCCGGATGGTCGAGCAGGCACCGGCCCGCACGCTGTTCGCCACCCCGCGCCACCCCTACACCCGGCTGCTGCTCGACACGGTTCCAGACCTGGAGATGTCCGGCCGCGCGCGCGCCCCGGTGGCCGGCGAGGTGCCGAATCCGATCAACCCGCCGGCGGGTTGCAGCTTCCACCCGCGCTGTCCGTTCGCGGCCGACCGCTGCCGGGCCGAGAGCCCGGTCCCGATCGCGCTGCCGGGCGGCGCCGTCGTCGCCTGCCACGGCGTCGAGGAGGGCCGCATCCCCGAGGGTGCCCGACAGGCGTAGGCGCCGGCAATCCGGCTCTGGCCGCTGTCGCCCGAGGTGACTAGACTGTTCCGCAAGGACGCCGCTTGGCGATCCGAGAACGCCAAAAAACCGATCAGGGGCTTTCACGATGAAACTCGCCGCTTACGCGTTGGGTGCCGGGCTCGCGGTTTCGACCGCGCTCGCCGGTACCGCCGACGCCAAGACCCTGCGCTGGGCCAGCCAGGGCGACGCTCTCACCATGGACCCGCACGCTCAGAACGAGGGTCCGACCAGCACGATGAACTCGCAGGTCTACGACAGCCTGATCCACCGCGACGCCGCGCTGGCCAAGACACCGGGCCTGGCGGTGTCGTGGGGAGCGGTCGAGCCGAACGTCTGGGAGTTCAAGCTCCGCACCGGGGTCACGTTCCACGAGGGCCAGCCGTTCACCGCGGACGACGTGGTGTTCTCGCTGCGCCGGGCGCTGAGCGAGACCTCGGATTTCAAGAACTACATCAACTCGATCGAGGAGGTCCGCAAGGTCGACGACCACACCGTCCAGATCGTCACCAAGGGCCCGAACCCGATCCTGCCCGACCAGATCACTTCGATCCGCATCATGGACCAGGAGTGGTCGGAGCAGCACAAGGTCGAGATGCCGCAGAACTACAAGGAGGCGCAGGAGACCCACGCGGTCCGCAACGCCAACGGCACCGGCCCGTTCATCGTCGCGCAGCGCGATCCCGGGATCCGCACCGTCCTGAAGCGCAACGACTCCTGGTGGGGCTGGGGGGTGACTGACCCGAAGACCAACGTCGAGGAGGTGGTCTACACCCCGATCGCCAACCCGGCGACCCGGGTCGCGGCCCTGCTGTCGGGCGAGGTGGACTTCGTCCTCGATCCGCCGCTCCAGGATCTGTCGCGGATCGGCGCGACCGGCGGTCTCAAGGTCAGCCAGGTCAACCAGATCCGCACGATCTTCTTCGGCCTGGACGTCGGCGCCGACGAGCTGCGGTACTCCAACGTCAAGGGCAAGAACCCGTTCAAGGACCCCAAGGTCCGCGAGGCGATGTACCGCGCCATCGACATCGAGACCATAAAGGCCAAGACCATGCGCGGCCTGTCGTTCCCGGCCGGCATCATCACCTCGCCAGGCGTGCATGGCTACACCGAGGCGCTCGACCAGCGGCTGCCCTACGATCCGGCCAAGTCGAAGGAACTGCTGGCCGCGGCCGGCTATCCGGCCGGCTTCGAGATCCAGCTCGACTGCCCGAACGACCGTTACAACAACGATGAGGCGATCTGCCAGGCGACCGTCGGCATGCTGGCGCGCATCGGCATCAAGGCCAACCTGAACGCCCGCAGCAAGAGCGTCTACTTCAAGTCGCTGCAGAACAAGGAAGCCGACTTCTACCTGCTCGGCTGGGGCGTGCCGACGCTCGACTCGCACTACGTCTTCTCCTACCTGGCGGCGACCCCGGGAAGCTGGAACTTCGTCAATTTCTCGGACAAGCGGCTCGACGAGCTGACCGACGCCATGGAGGTCGAGACCGACAGCGCCAAGCGCGACGCGATGATCGCCGAGGCCTGGAAGATCCTGAAGGACTCCAACGCCTACATCCCGCTGCACCATCAGGTCATCGCCTGGGGACTGAAGGAGGGACTGGTACTGCCGATCATCGCCAACGACAGCCCGGCCTTCCGCATGGCGATGTGGAAGTGACCACCGCCTGATCCCGCGGCCGCGGCCGCGGGTCGGACCCCTTATCCCGCGGCCCCGTCCGGCCGCGGGTCGGACCCAGGGGCGGCGGCCCGGCCAACGTGCCGGACCGCCGCCGTCCCGGCGCCGCCGATCACCGATCCGAGCGAGGTCGATCCCTTGGTTTCCTATGTGATCCGCCGCCTGTTCCAGGCGATCCTGGTGATGCTGGTGGTCGCCTTCGTGTCGTTCTCGATGTTCACCTACGCGGGCGACCCGGTGAACAACATGGTCGGCCAGGAGGCCAGCCGCGCCGACCGCGAGGCCCTGCGCGAACGTCTCGGCCTGAACGACCCGTTCGTGGTGCAGTTCGGCCGATTCGTCGGCCGGGCGGTGCAGGGCGAGTTCGGCATCTCCTACCAGTTGCAGCGGCCGGTCGAGGACCTGATCTCCGAGCGGATGCCGGCGACGCTGGAACTGGTGTTCGTGTCGGCGGTGCTGGCGCTGGCGACCGGCATTCCGCTCGGCGTCTACTGCGGTATCCATCGCCATTCCTGGGTCAGCCGGGTGTTGCTGACGGTATCGCTGATCGGGGTGTCGCTGCCGACCTTCGTGATCGGGATCTTCCTGATCTACCTGTTCGCCGTGCATCTCGGCTGGCTGCCGTCGTTCGGGCGCGGCGAGACCGTGCGGCTCGGCTGGTGGTCGACCGGGTTCCTGACGCCGAGCGGCCTGCTGGCGCTGATCATGCCGTCGATCACCCTCAGCCTGTTCCAGACCACCCTGATCATGCGGCTGGTGCGCGCCGAGATGCTGGAGGTCATGCGGACCGACTACATCAAGTTCGCGCGGGCGCGGGGCTTGAGCGACCGCGCCGTCAATTTCGGCCACGCGCTGAAGAACACGCTGGTGCCGGTGATCACCATCGCCGGCCTCAACATCGGCGCGCTGATCGCGTTCTCGATCATCACCGAGACGGTGTTCCAGTGGCCCGGCATGGGGCTGCTGTTCATCCAGGCGGTGTCGTTCGCCGACGTGCCGATCATGTCGGCCTACCTGGTGATGGTGGCGTTCGTGTTCGTGACCATCAACCTGATCGTCGACCTGCTGTACTACGCCGTCGACCCGCGGCTGTCGGTCGACAAGGGCGCCGCCGCCGGGAGGCCTGGCTGATGTCCTACGACGCACCCTCGGCCCTGGCCCCGTCGCCGCCGGCGCGCGTTCCGGGCCTGCTGGCGCGGGTCTTCGATTCAGACCTGTGGTTCAGCTTCACCCGCTCGCCGGTGGTCATCGTCGCGGCGCTGGTCACCGCGCTGTACGTCCTGGCGGCGGTGTTCGCGCCCTGGATCGCCCCGCAGAACCCGTTCGATCCGGCCGAGCTGTCGCTGATCGACAGTTTCACCGCGCCGGCCTGGACCGCGGGCGGCATGCCCGAGTATCTGCTCGGCACCGACGACCAGGGCCGCGACATCCTCTCGACGCTGATCTACGGCGCCCGGATCTCGCTGCTGGTGGGGTTCGCGGCGGTGCTGTTCTCGGCGACCCTCGGCATCCTGCTCGGGGTCACCGCCGGCTATGTCGGCGGCGGCTTCGAATCGATCGTCATGCGCACCGCCGACGTCCAGTTGACGGTGCCGGGCATCCTGGTGGCGCTGATGATCGACGGGGTGGCGCGCACCACGATGCCGCGGGAATTGCACGACCAGATCGCGATCTACGTCGTGATCTTCGCGATCGGCGTTTCCGACTGGCCGCAATACGCCCGTGTGACGCGCGGCGCCACGATGGTCGAGAAGGGCAAGGAGTACGTCCAGGCGGCCCGGGTCATCGGCATCCACCCGGCGCTGATCATGCTGCGCCACATCCTGCCGAACGTGATGGGACCGGTGCTGGTGCTGGCGACCATCGGCCTGGCGCTGGCGATCATCGCCGAGGCGACGCTGAGCTTCCTCGGGGTCGGGGTGCCTCCGACGACGCCGTCGCTCGGCACCCTGATCCGGGTCGGCAACAACTTCCTGTTCTCGGGCGAGTGGTGGATCACCTTCTTTCCCTGCCTGGCGCTGGTGTTCCTGGTGCTGAGCGTCAACCTGCTCGGCGACTGGCTGCGCGACGCCCTCAATCCGCGCCTGCGCTGAGCTCGACCTTGGCCAATTTGGCACGGCGTCCTGGGGATTTGTCGACGTCGCGGCTGCTGCCGGAAGATGAGAGTATCCGGTTCTCCGCGGGGCCGACCCCACCCCCGTCGTCATTCCGGACGGGCGCGCCGCCCCGGCGCGGCCGAACCGGAACCCACGCGGCGACGGGCACAGGCCGCTGCAGATGCGGTGCGTCGGGTGG
>CAYNFA010000036.1:8588-13899 GCA_964396345.1 uncultured Thalassobaculum sp. | reverse complement strand
CTGGTCGTCGCCGCTGGAGCCGCCGATCACGATCTCGCCGCGGTCCGCCAGATCCTTCGCCGACTGCACCATGGCCTGCTGGGAATCCTCGACATCCTTCAGCCGGATCGGCCCGAGCGCCTGCATGTCCTCGCGCATCAGCTTGGCGGCGCGTTCCGACATGTTCGAGAAGAACAGGTCCCGCAACTCCTCCGACGCGCCTTTCAGCGCGATCACCAGCTTGTCCTTGTCGACCGCCCGCAGCAGGGTCTGCACCCCGGCGGGATCGAGGCGCTGCAGGTCCTCGAAGGTGAACATCAGCGAGCGGATGCGCTCGGCCGCGTCCTTGTTGCGCTCCTCCAGCGCCGACAGGAACCGGCTCTCGGTCGCGCGGTCCAGATTGTTGAAGATCTCCGCCATCATCTCGTGGCTGTCGCGCCGGTTGGTGCGCGCCAGGGTCGACATGAACTCGGTGCGCAGCACGCGCTCGACGTCCTTCTCGATGTCCTTGTTGACCGCCTCCATGCGCAGCATGCGCATGACGACCTCCATGGCGAAGTTCTCCGGCAGGGTCGCCAGCACCTTGGCGGCGTGGCCCTGCTGGATCTTGCCGATGATGACGGCGACGGTCTGCGGGTACTCGTTCTTCAGGTAGTTCGCCAGCACCTGCTCGTTCACGTTGGCGAGCTTGTCCCACATGGTGCGGCCGGCCGGACCCCGGATCTCCTCCATGATGTCGGCGACGCGATCCTCGCCGAGCACCTTGGTCAGCAGGCGCTGGGTGGAATCGAGCGAGCCGACCAGCGAGCCGGTGGAGGACACCTGTTCGGCGAATTCCACGAACAGCCGCTCGACGATGTTCGAGGACACCGTGCCGAGGCCGGCCATGACCTGGGAGATCTCCTTGATCTCCTCGTCGTCCATCTGGCCGAACAGCTTGGCGGCCTGCTCCTCGCCAAGCGACATCAGCAGGATGGCAGCCTTCTCGGGCCCAGTGACGCTGCGATATTCTTCCCGCGTGCGCATGCTGGCGCGCCGATCCCTGTACGTCCCGCAATAGAATCAAAGCCTGACTTATGACTTTATCAGAACCCGGCGCCTGCTCATAGGCCCGCCGCAAGAGGGCAGCGCTGACGGAGCGGCGGATGGATCGCGGCTCGCGCTGCGCTTGGCCGGGATGACGGCAGGGGCGTCGGGTCGACAATAAAATGCGTCGCCCGAATAAAAAGCGTCGCCCGGTCGGCTCTCACCGATTGCGCCGATAAAGACATAAAGATATCTTTATATCGGTATTGCATCAGGAGGTCGCATGGAGGCGTTGCTGTCAGGGTTGCGGGCGGTTGCGGAACCGACACGGTTGCGCCTGATGGCGCTGTGCGCCCGAGCTGAACTGTCGGTGACGGAATTGGTAACGATCTTGGGGCAAAGCCAGCCGCGGGTGTCTCGCCATCTCAAGCTGATGGTCGAAGCCGGCGTCCTGGAGCGCAACCGCGAGGGCGCGCGCGCCTTCTACCGGCCGGCTGAACGCGGTCCGCTGGCCGACATGGCACAGGCGCTGGTTGCGCTCGTCCCGCTCGACGATCCGGCGATCGTCGACGACCTCGCCCAGCTCGACCGGATCCGCGAGGAACGATCGGAGCGGGCCAGCCGGTACTTCCAGGCAAACGCCGCTCGCTGGGAGGAACTGCGCGGCCTGTACGTCGACGACGCGGTCGTCGATGCCCGCCTGCTGGCCGCCATCGAGGAAGAACCCGGCGGCGACCTGCTCGACATTGGCACCGGGACCGGGCGTGTCCTGGAAATGGCAGCCGACCACGTCCGCAGCGCCGTCGGCATCGACAACGCGAGGCCGATGCTCGACATCGCGCGCGCCAATCTCGACAAGGCCGGTCTCCGGCACTGCCAGGTGCGGCTGGCGGACATGTACCGGCTGCCCTTTCCGGCCGAGCGATTCGACGCGGTGACCGTCAACATGGTGCTGCACTACGCCGAATCCCCCGGCGCTGTCCTGGCGGAGGCCTCTCGGGTGCTCAAGCCCGGCGGCCGCCTGATCGTGGTCGACTTCGCGCCGCACGAGCTGGTCGAGTTGCGTGACGACCACGAGCACCGCTGGCTGGGGTTTGCGGAGGGTGAGGTCGCCCGGATCGCCGCCCACGCCGGCCTGATCCTGGAGCCGACCATCGCGGTCGAGGGCGAGCCCCTGACCGTCTGTCTTTGGCGAGCCCGCCGGGCCCCGGCCGCCCGCATCGCCGCCGCGTCCTGAGGAGACCATGATGAACCGCATCCCCTCGATCAGCTTCGAGTTCTTCCCGCCCAAGGACGCCGCCGGCGAAGCCAAGCTGTGGGAAACCCTTGACAAGCTGGCGCCCTACGGCCCGCGCTTCGTGTCGGTAACCTACGGCGCCGGCGGCAGCACCCGGGAGCGCACCAGCGGCATCGTCACGCGGATCAAGCGCGAGACCGGTCTGGAGCCGGCGGCGCACCTGACCTGCGTCGGCGCGACCCGCGACGCGGTCGACGAGTTGGCACGCGGCTGGTGGCACTCCGGCATCCGCCACGTCGTCGCGCTGCGCGGCGATTCGCCGGCTGGGACCGGACCCTACGCGCCACACCCCAGCGGGTACGCCAACGCCGCCGAGCTGACCGCCGGACTGCGCCGGGTCGGCGACTTCGAGATCTCCGTCGGCGCCTACCCGGAATCGCACCCGGATTCGGCGTCACCGGAATCCGACTTGGACAACCTCAAGCGCAAGCTCGACGCCGGCGCCACGCGCGCGATCACCCAGTACTTCTTCGACGCCGCGACCTTCCTGCGGTTCCGTGACCGCTGCGCCGCCGCCGGCATCACAGCACCGGTCGTGCCGGGAGTGTTGCCGGTGACCAACTTCAAGAAGGTCGTGGAGTTCTCCGCAGCCTGCGGCGCCACCGTGCCGGCTTGGATGGCAGAGCTGTTCGCCGGACTGGACGACGATCCGGAGACACGGCAACTGGTCGCGGCCACGACCGCGTCGGAGTTGTGCCTCGCGCTGATGGCCGAAGGCGTGCAGGACTTCCATTTCTATACCCTGAACCGGCCGCAACTGGCGGCGGCGATCTGCCGCCGGCTTGGCGTGCGTCCGGAACTGGAAGCGGCGGCGTGACGGCTGCCGGCTTCATAACGGCGGCGCGCGGCTCCCCGTTGCCGGTCTCCGGTGGGCTGGGCGAGGCACTCGCAGGCTTTGGGGCGTCCTGTCTCGAGGTTCTCAACCTCGAGCAACCGCGGGCGGTGCGCGCAGCCCACATGGCTTATCTAGCGGCCGGCGCCGGGGTGATCCGGACCAACACCGCGGCCGCCTCGCCCGAGCGGCTGGACCGTTGGCGCATGCACGACGAGGCGTTCATCGTCTGCTACATGGCGGCCGAACATGCCGCCGAGTGCGCTCGCGCGGCCGCCGCCAAGACCGGCATCGCCCGCCAAGTGCTCGGGGTGGCGCGGGTCGAATCGCGCGTCCGCCAACTCGGCTTCCTCTCGCTCGACCGGGTCGAGGCAGCGGCCCGCACCATGGCGGCCGGGCTGGCCGGCGGCGGGGTCGACGCGATCGTGATCGAGATCAACCAGGACCGCACCCGGCTGGCCGCGGCCATCGACGGAGCCCGGCGTGGCATGGCCGACGCCGGACGGTCGCTGCCGGTGCTTCTGACGCTGCGCTACGATCCGATGTTCGCACCGCCGCACCGGGACCGGGTGACCGACGATCTGGCGCACGCGGCCGCGGCCGCCGCCGGCCTCGGGATCGCCGCGCTCGGGATCGCCAACGCCGATCTGGCCGATGGCTGGGCAGCCACCCTGCGGGCGGTCGCCCGAGCCTACCCTGGCCCGTTGCAGGTGGAGGCATCCCCGGCGTCGTCCGACCTCACCGAGGTCCTCGAGGATCCGGTCCTGGCGCCGCGACTGGCCCTGGTTGGCGGCGGCGCGTCGCCGACCGACACCGCGTGTCTTCGCGCGCGCCTGATTTCCCGGCAACAGCGGCAGGACGGCTCCGGTCGCCCGCCGGCCGCCAACGACCGCATTGCCGTGCCCGCACGCCGACCGAAAGGACATTCATGACACGAGTCGACCGTCTCGAAGCCCTCGACATCCTCGCCGCGCAGCGCGTCGTGGTGCTCGACGGCGCGATGGGGACGATGATCCAGAACCTCAAGCTCCAGGAGGGCGACTTCCGGGGGGAACGGTTCAAAGATCACGACCGCGAACTGCAGGGCGACAACGACATCCTGAACCTGTCGAAGCCCGAGGCGATCGTAGGCATCCACGACGCCTACCTGGAGGCCGGCGCCGACATCATCCAGACCAACACCTTCAACGCCACCTCGATCAGCCAGATGGACTACGGCCTGCAGGCCCTGGCGCGCGAGATCAACCGGGTCGGCGCCGAACTCGCGCGGCGCTCGGCCGACGCCCACACCGAAGCGACCGGCCGTCCGGTGTTCGTCGGCGGCGGGCTCGGCCCCACCAGCCGGACCGCCTCGATCTCGCCGGACGTCAACAACCCGGGCGCCCGCAACGTTACGTTCGACGCGCTGCGCGAGGCCTACCTCGAGGCGACGCTCGGCCTGATCGAGGGCGGCTCCGACATCATCATGGTCGAGACGATCTTCGACACCCTGAACGCCAAGGCCGCCCTGGTGGCGGTTCGCGAGGCGTTCGACGAGTCAGGGGTGGAGTTGCCGATCATCATCAGCGGCACCATCACCGACCGTTCCGGGCGCACCCTGTCGGGGCAGACGCCGGAGGCGTTCTGGAACTCGGTCCGCCACGCCAAGCCGTTCGCGGTCGGTTTCAACTGCGCGCTCGGCGCCAAGGAGCTGCGCGCCCACGTCGCCGAACTGGCGCGCGTGGCCGACGTCAAGGTGTCGGCCTACCCGAACGCCGGCCTGCCGAACGAGTTCGGCGGCTACGACGAGACCCCCGACCAGACCGCCGGCCATCTCGGCCGCTGGGCTTCGGACGGGCTGATCAACCTGGTCGGGGGGTGCTGCGGCACCACGCCCGCCCACATCCGCGCCATCGCCGAGGCCGTGAAGTCCGCGGCACCCCGCACGGTGCCGGTGGTGCCGCGCCGCCTGCGCCTGTCCGGCCTCGAGCCCTTCGAAATTCAAGCAGCCTGAGGCCCCATGAAGCGACAAGGCACATTCGTCAACGTCGGCGAGCGCACCAACGTGACCGGCTCCGCCCGGTTCCGCAAACTGATCGCCGCCGACGACTACGAGGCCGCGCTGCAGGTGGCCCGTCAGCAGGTCGAGAGCGGTGCCGCCATCCTCGACGTCAACATGGACGAGGGCCTGCTCGACT
>CAYNFA010000036.1:0-8578 GCA_964396345.1 uncultured Thalassobaculum sp. | reverse complement strand
CGAGGCCGCCATGGTGACGTTCCTGAACCTGATGGCCGCCGAGCCCGACATCTCGCGCGTGCCGGTGATGGTCGACAGCTCGAAGTGGACGGTGATCGAGGCCGGGCTGAAGTGCCTGCAGGGCAAGGGCATCGTCAACTCGATCAGCCTTAAGGAGGGCGAGGCGCCGTTCGTCGAGCAGGCCCGCAAGGTGCTGCGCTACGGCGCCGCCGTGGTGGTCATGGCGTTCGACGAACAGGGCCAGGCCGAGACCGCCGAGCGCAAGGCCGATATCTGCGAGCGCGCCTACCGGATCCTGGTCGACAAGGTCGGCTTCCCGCCCGAGGACATCATCTTCGACCCGAACATCTTCGCGGTCGCGACCGGCATCGACGAGCACAACGACTACGCCCAGGCGTTCTTCGAAGGCACGCGGCTGATCAAGCAGCGCTGCCCGCACGTCCACGTCTCCGGCGGCGTGTCGAACGTGTCGTTCTCGTTCCGCGGCAACAACGCGGTGCGCGAGGCGATGCACGCCTGCTTCCTGTTCCACGCCATCGACGCCGGCCTTGACATGGCAATCGTCAACGCCGGCGCGCTGCCGGTGTACCAGGACATCCCTGAGGAGCTGCGGGAGCGCATCGAGGACGTGCTGCTGAACCGCCGCCCCGACGCCACCGACCGTCTGCTGGAGATCGCCGAGCGCTTCAAAGGCGACGGCGCCAAGGCAAAGGTGGTGGACGACAAATGGCGTGAGCTGCCGGTCGAGAAGCGCCTGGAGCACGCTTTGGTCCACGGCATCACCGACTGGGTCGAGATCGACGTCGAGGAGGCCCGCCAACGGGCCGCGCGGCCGCTCTCGGTCATCGAGGGGCCGTTGATGGACGGCATGAACGTGGTCGGCGACCTGTTCGGCGCCGGCCAGATGTTCCTGCCCCAGGTGGTCAAGTCGGCCCGGGTGATGAAGAAGGCAGTCGCCTACCTGCTGCCGTACATCGAGGCGGAGAAGGGCGACGGCCCGCCCGAAGCCAAGGGCAAGATCGTCATGGCGACGGTCAAGGGCGACGTCCACGACATCGGCAAGAACATCGTCGGCGTAGTGTTGCAATGCAACAACTACGACGTCGTCGACCTGGGCGTCATGGTGCCCTGCGCGAAGATCCTGGAGACCGCGATCGCCGAGAAGGCCGACATCATCGGCCTGTCAGGCCTGATCACGCCGAGCCTGGACGAGATGGTGTATGTCGCCTCCGAGATGCAGCGCGAGGGCCTCAGCCTGCCGCTGCTGATCGGCGGTGCCACCACCTCCAAGATGCACACCGCCGTCAAGATCGACCCGGCTTACAGCGCCGGACCGGTGATCCACGTCACCGACGCCTCGCGCGCCGTCGGCGTGGTGCAGAACCTGCTGTCCGGCAACGCGCGCGCGGGCTACGCAGAGGAGATCCGCGCCGACTACCGCCAGATGGCCGAGGGTCGTCGACGCGGCCGCACCGACCGGGCGCGCATCAGCATCGCCGAGGCACGGGCCAACCGCGCGCCGATCGACTGGTCCGGCTACACACCGCCACGGCCGGCGGCCCCCGGCGTCACGATCTTCGAGGCGTATCCGGTGGCCGAGCTGATCGACCGGATCGACTGGCAGCCGTTCTTCACCACTTGGGAGCTGCGCGGCCGCTTCCCCGATATCCTGGGCGACCCGAAATACGGTGCAGCGGCGCGGCCGCTCTGGAACGACGCCCAGGCTATGCTGACGCGCCTGCTCGCCGAGGGTTGGGCGCGGCCGTGTGCCGCCGTCGGCTTCTGGCCGGCGGTCGCGGACGGCGACGACATCCGGCTGTTCAGCGGTGAGGACCGTGACCGGACGCTCGAGGTGATCCACACCCTGCGCTAGCAGATGCCGCGCGACGGTGGCGACAAGTCGAACTTGGCGCTCGCCGACTACATTGCCCCGGCGGCGACCGGGCTGGCCGACTGGCTGGGCGGGTTCGTGGTCACCGCCGGCCCGGAGCTCGAAACCAGGGCCCGCGCTTTCGAGGAGGCCGGCGACATGTATTCGTCGATCCTGCTGAAGGCGCTGGCCGACCGGCTGGCCGAGGCCTTCGCCGAGCGCCTGCACGAACGCGTGCGCCGCGAGTTCTGGGGTTACGCCCCCGGCGAGACGTTGTCGAACGACGACCTGATGGCCGAGCGGTACCGCGGCATCCGCCCTGCCCCGGGCTACCCGGCCTGCCCGGATCACACCGAGAAGCGCACCCTGTTCCGGCTGCTCGACGCCGAAGCGGCGACCGGCGTCAGTCTCACCGAATCCTGCGCGATGTGGCCGGCCTCCTCGGTCTCGGGATTCTATTTCTCGCACCCCGAGGCGCGCTACTTCGGGCTTGGGCGGATCGAGCGCGACCAGGTGGAAGACTACGCCCGGCGCAAGGGCGAGACGGTGGAGTGGGCCGAGAAGTGGCTGGCGCCCTCGCTCGCCTACGATCCCGACGAGGAGCGTGCCCGGCGCGACGCGGCCTGAGGGCGAGACAGACGCGGCCCGGCCCTGGTATCACCCTCGCAGCGTCACCTCTGCCGGACCGCCTCCATGCCGAAGATAACCCCGGGCACGATCCTCAAGCTGCTGATCCTGTCGTTCTTCGTTGGGTGGGGACTGTCGATGCTCGACCTCACGCCGCTCGACATTCTGCACGGCGTGTTCGATCGCCTGAACGATTTCCTAGACTGGATCGGCCGGTCGTTCGGGTCGATCATCTCCTACGTGCTGGTCGGCGCCATGATCGTGGTGCCGATCTGGCTGCTGCTGCTGGCGATCGACTGGAGCAAGCAGCGCGGGAGATAGGCAGCCGCCGGTCGGGCTCAGTCGCGGTCGTCCTTCAGGCGGTCGTCGTGGTCGTCGTGCAGCGCCCGCCAGGCGGCGCCGTCGAGATCCTCGAACTGCCGAGTCCGGAGCGCCCAGAGAAAGCAGACCAGGCCGAAGCCGCCGAGCAGAAGGGCGGCGGGGATCAGGTAGACGAGCGCGGCCATGACGATCTCCCTCGGGTTCAGCGTCCGCGCTGCACGCGCAGCGCGTTGCCGGTGACCGCCAGCGACGACGCCGACATGACGACGGCGGCGATCAGCGGCGTCACCAACCCGGCGATCGCCAGCGGCACGGCGATCAGGTTGTAGCCGAGCGCCAGGGCGACGTTCTGGCGGACCAGGGCATCGGCCTTGCGGGCGACTTCCCAGCATTCCAGGACCGGCGCCAGCGCGTCGCCGCTGAACACCACGTCGGCCGCGGTCTGGCTGACGTCGGCGGCGGTCGACGGTGACAGCGAGACAAACGCGGCGGCCAGCGCCGGCGCGTCGTTCAACCCGTCGCCGACCATCGCCACCCGCCGGCCCTCGGCCGCCAGGCGTTGCAGCACCGCGATCTTGCCGGACGGAAGGCATTCGCCCTGGCGTTCGCCGATGCCAAGCTGATCGGCGAGCGCGGCGACCACCGGCTCGCGGTCCCCGGACAGCAGGATCACCCGCAGGCCTCGGTCCTTCAGCGTCGCCACCACCTCGGCCGCGTCCGGGCGCGGGGCGTCGACGAACCGAAACCGCACCGCCGGAGCCTCGCCGCGCCGCAGCCAGATTTCGGTTCCGGCGTGCGGCAGCGCCGGCGCCGCCCCGCCCACCCAGTCGCCGCGCCCAAGCCGCACCCGCTCACCGTCGACCAGCGCCTCCAGGCCGAGGCCAGGCTCCTCGTGGACGCCCTCGGCCGCAGCCCCGTCTCCGGCGGCGGCAGCGATCGCTCGCGACAGCGGATGGGTGCTGCGGCGCGCCAGCGTGGCGGCCAGGGCCAGCGCGTTCGCTGCGCCGCCGTCGATACCGTCCAGCCGCGGCCGGCCAAGCGTCAGCGTGCCGGTCTTGTCGAACACCACCGTGTCGATCCGGGCCAGCCGTTCCAGCGCGTCGCCGCTCTTCACGTAGGCTCCGCGCTTCAGCAGACGGCCGACCGCGCCGACCTGCACCGCCGGCACCGCGAGGCCGAGAGCGCACGGGCAGGTGACGATCAGCACCGCCACCGCGATCATCAGCGACGCCCGCCAATCGGCGCTTCCGAGCGTCATCCAGCCGGCGAACGCAGCCAGCGCCAGGGCGTGGATCACCGGCGCGTAGATTTGCGAGATGCGGTCGGCCAAGCGGACGTAGCGGGCCTTGGCCTGCCCGGCCCGGTCCATCATGGCGGCGATCTCGGCCAACAGGGTCTGAGACCCGGCGGCGGCGGTCTCGACCTCGATCGGCGCCGCGAGGTTCACGGTGCCGGCGTGCACCAGGTCGCCCGGCGCCACCGCCTGCGGCAGGCTCTCGCCGGTCACCAGCGAGGCGTCCACCTCGGACCGGCCGGCGGCCACCCGGCCGTCGACCGGCACCGTCTCACCGGTCGCCACCGCCACCCGGTCGCCCGGCCGCACCGCCTCGATCGCCCGAACTTCGGTGGTCCCGTCGGCGCCGATCACCAGGGCGCTGACGGCGCGCAGCGCCAGCAGGTTCTGGGCGGCCGCGAACGCCCGGCCACGCAGCGAGCGGTCGAGGAACCGGCCGATCAACAGGAAGAACAGCAGCCCCAGCGCGGCGTCGAAGTAAACGTGCTCGCCGTTGCGGGTGGTCTCGAACAGGCTCATCGCGGTCGCCAGCGTCACGCCGATGGCGATCGGAACGTCCATGTTGCTGGTGCCGGCGCGCAGCGCGCCGAGCGCCGAGCGGAAAAACGGCCGGCCAGCGTAGACGATCGCCGGCATGGCGATCAGCGCCGACACCCAGTGCAGGAAGGCGCGGGTCCCCGGTCCCATGTCCTGGGCCAACCCGGCCCACACGGCCACCGACACCAGCATGACGTTGGCGAACGCGAAGCCGGCGACGGCCAGCGCGCGCAGCAGGCCCTGGCCGACCTCGTCGACCTCGCCGCCACCGAGACGGGCGGCGTCGTAGGGGGCGATCCGGTGGCCGAGGCCGCCGAGGGTCGCCACGATCCGCTCGACGTCGACGCGCTCCGGGTCCCACTCCAGGTGAATGCGGCGCTGGCCGGCGTTCACCCGGGCGCCGATCACGCCGTCGAGGCGGGCCAACGTACCCTCGATCGACGGCACGCAGGATGGGCAATCGAGGGTTTCGACCACCGCGTCCAACCGGGCGATGCCATCGGCGCCGACCACCGCGTAGGCGCGCGGATCGGCGCCCGCTGCAGCCGACCGTGCGGCCGGCGCCGCCAGCGAGCCGAAGGTGCAGCAGCCGGCGTCGAGACCGGGATCGTCGATCTGGGCATGCAGGGTCAAGGCCGCCTCCGTCACCGGACCGCCGCGACAGTGTCGATGCGGTAGATGCTGCCGTCCGGCGCCGTCGCGGTCAGCTTCAGTTCCCAGTTGCCGGCACCCGGCAGGATGGCGACTCCGGCATACACACCGCCGACGGTGGCGGCGAACGCCAGCGGCCGGTCATCGGCCTCGGCGACCGGGTGACGGGCCTCGCCCTCGATGACGAGCCCGTCCACCGGTCGGCCGTGGGCGTCGCGCACCACCAGGGTGACGGCGAGGCGCCAGCCCTGGCTCGTCTCCGACCAAGTCGACCGGCTGTCGATGTCGGTGGTCCAGCCGAGGGCCTTCTGGGCAGCGTCGCGCTCCAATGTCCGGTTCCACGACAGGCCGGTGCGGTAGCTGTCGTGGTCGGTCAGCCCGGTCCAGGTGCTGAGCGCCAGATGGACGAAGGTGACGTTGACTCCGACCACGATCCCGAAGAACACCAGCATGGCGATCAGGACGTGCCGGCCGGTCAGGCGGAAGCCACGGTCGGTCTCGTTCAGCATGGTCATTTCTCCGGTCCCCGGAAGATCGAGGAAGTGCGCGCCGTCCGGCCGCCCCCCTCTTCGGTGATCACCACGGTGATGTCGGTGGCGTCGCCCTCGAGCGCCTCGGCGGGCACCGAGACGAACACCCGGAACGCCGCCAGCCGATCGGAGGCGACGTCGACGCCGGTGCTGTCGCCGGGCTCACGCCCGACGATCGACACCTGGTGGGCCGGCAGCCCCTCGAAGGCGATGGCGAACCGCGCCGCGGCATGCTGCTTGTTCAGGATTTTCACGGTGTAGCCGTTTCGCACCGACCCGTCGGTCAGCCGCACGAACAGCGGGTTTCGGTCGTGCTGGACGTTGACGTCCAGGGTCGAGCGGGTTCCGAGCGCGTACAGCATCACCGCCGAGACGGCCACGATCAGCACCGCGTACAGGATCGTGCGCGGTCGGATCCAGCGCACCCAGGTGGCTTCTCCGAGTTTGCGCCGATCGTGGTTGATCAGGGTGTCGTAGTCGATCAGCCCCCGCGGCCGACCGATCTTGGTCATCACGTCGTCGCAGGCGTCGATGCAGAGCGCGCAGGCAATGCACTCGAGTTGCTGACCGTCGCGGATGTCGATGCCCATCGGGCACACCGCGACGCACTGGCGGCAATCGATGCAGTCGGAGCGCGTCGACCAGTCCTGGCCCTTGCGGTACGGCAGCCGCGGCTCGCCGCGATCATCCTTGTAGGAGACGATCAGCGAGTCCTCGTCCTGCATCGCCGCCTGGATGCGCGGCCACGGGCACATATAGGTGCAGACCTGCTCGCGCATCAGCCCGCCCAGGGCGTAGGTGGTGAAGGTCAGGACAGCGATGGTGATGTAGGCGATCGGCATCGCCTGCAGGGTGAACAGGTCACCCAGCAGGGTCGGCGCGTCGGCGAAATAGAACACCCAGGCGCCGCCGGTAGCCATCGCGATCAGCAGCCAGACGCCGTGTTTGACGACGCGTTTGGCAGCCTTGGCGGGTGACATCGGCGCCTTGGCAAGGCGGATCCGCTCCGCCCGGTCGCCCTCGACCAACCGCTCGACCAAGATGAACAGGTCGGTCCAGACGGTCTGCGGGCAGGTGTAGCCGCACCACACCCGCCCGGCCAGCGCGGTGATCAGGAAGAGCCCGAACGACGCCAGGATCAGCAGACCGGTGAGATAGTAAATCTCCTGCGGCCAGATCTCGATGAAGAAGAAGTAGAAGCGCCGGGCCGGAAAGTCGATCAGCACCGCCTGGTCCGGCAGGTTCGGTCCGCGGTCCCAGCGGATCCAGGGGGTCAGATAGTAGACGGCGAGGGTGATCGCCATCACCGCCCACTTGATCCGCCGGAACGTGCCATGGGCAAGCTTGGGATAGATCGGCTCCCTAGCCTTGTAGAGCGGCCGGTTCTCCTTGCGGTTGACCGCCGCCACGTCGGATTCCTCGACCGGGCTCGCGCCCAGCTCGGCCGACTTCGCAAGTTCCATGAGGTTCATGGCGCGGTCACCCCCGCGCCCGGGCAAACGCCTCCCCACCCTGACCTCATCCCGGCCAAGCGAAGCGCAAGCCGTGACCCACCCGTCGCTCCGTCGGCAGCACCATCAGCGAGCCGTCGTCGCGCCGTGGGTCCCGGATGCGTTCCGCCTGCGGCGGCCGGTTCCGGGATGACGACGAAGGGAGGGACCCCGACCACCGACTCGACGACGACGGAAGGACAGGGACCGTGGGAGGTCATCGCTATTTCCTTACTGTCCGCCGCCGAGGGCGTGGACGTAGACGGCGAGCTGCTTCAGCGTGGCGTCGTCCAGCCTGGAGCCCCAGGGCGGCATGATGCCGAAGCGGGCGTTGACGACGCTCTCGGTAAGGGCCGCGCGGTCGCCGCCATACAGCCAGATCGAGTCGGTGAGGTTCGGCGCGCCCAACTCGATGTTGCCGGTGCCGTTGTCCCCGTGGCAGGCCGCGCACTGCTCGGCGAACACCGCCTTGCCAGCCTCGGCCCGAACGGCGTCATGGGTCTGGCCCGACATCGCCAGGACGTAGTCGACGACCTCGACGATCTGGGCCCGCTCGAGCACGCCGTCCTTCCCGTACGCCGGCATCTGCGACCAGCGGGCGTCAGGATCCTCGGAGTTGCGGATGCCGTGGGTGATGGTGTGCAGGATCTGTTCCGGCGTGCCGCCCCACAGCCACTCATCATCGTTCAGATTGGGGTAGCCCTTGAAACCCGCCGCACCCTGGCCGTGACACTGCGAGCAGTTGACCGCGAACGCCGAGCGCCCGCCGGCCATGGCGAACTCCAGCAACTGCGGGTCGGCGCGGATCTCGTCGACCGTGGCCGCCTCGATCCGGTTCAGCCATTGCGCCTGCCCGGCCTTCGCCGCCGCGATCTCCTCGATCAGGGTCTCCCGTTGTGAATACCCGAGCACACCCTTGGTGTAGGTCGAGACCAGCGGCCAGGCCGGCATCAGCACCCAGTAGCCGACCGACCAGACGATGCAGGCGTAGAATATCCACAGCCACCAGCGCGGCATCGGGTTGTCGAGTTCCTTGATGCCGTCCCACTCGTGGCCGGTGGTTTCGACCCCGGTGACGGAGTCCTTTTCCGAGACGGTCGCCATGGATCAGTCCTCCTCGAGGGGCAGGCGGGCGGCTTCGTCGAACCGGGCGCGGTTGCCCGGCCAGAGCGCGTAGGCGCAGGCCGACAGGAACAGGGTCACCAGGAACAGGAGGCCCCAGGACTGGGCGAACATCGAGACGTCGCTGTAGGTCATG
>CAYNFA010000035.1:2801-13950 GCA_964396345.1 uncultured Thalassobaculum sp. | reverse complement strand
CTGGCGCGGCAGTGGCTCGGGGCACCGCTCGACATCACGATCCCGCCGTGGACGCGCGATCCGCAGGGCTACTACATGGGCGGCAACAACATGACGCTGTCACCGATCGCGCTGCTGCGGTTCGGCGAGATGTGGCGCGGCGGCGGGGTCCTGGATGGCCGGCGGGTGGTTAGAGCGGCCTGGGTCGAGGCGTCATGGACACCACGGACCCGGTCGATCTATTCCGGCGACGAGTACGGCTACGGCTGGTTCCTGAGTCGCATCGGCGGGCACGACGTCAGCTACGCTCGAGGCTACGGAGGCCAGATGCTCTATGTCGTGCCGTCGCTCGGGCTGACCGTGGTGATGACGTCGGACCCGACCCGCCCGGCCCGCTCGCAAGGTCACGTGGGCGATCTGAAGGCGCTGCTCGCCGACCACATCATCGCGGCGGCCGAGAGGACCGAGACGGCTACTGGCCGGCCCGGCTGACCCTGCCGACGCGCATCTTCAGGACGCGCTGGACGTCTCCTGCCAGGTCGCGCGCAGCCATTCGGCGCAGGCGACCGACTGATCGAACAGGGAGTAGCGGCAGCCCTCGCCGTAGTCGAAACCGGGAATGAACTCCGTGCTGATCTGACCGAGCGGGTCCGTCGGGTCGGTCGCGTGCCGGCGCATCAACTGGCGGATCACCTGCTTCCAGGGCTCGAGCCGCGCGCCGTCCCACTCCGCGTGATAGCCGTTGGGGCCGGGGTCGACGAACGGGTACTGGATGCCGCGCCCGGGCTTGCCGTCCGCCCCGATGGCGGCGGTGTTGCGCGGGTTGCGCGGCACCGCCGATCGGGCGTGGCAGTGCCGCACCCACCCCGCCTCGATCCAGGCGCCGCAGACATGGCCCGGGCGGAACGGGTCGAGCACCAGTTGCCCGCTCTCGACATCGGCGCGGATGTCTCCGACCTCCTGTTCCTCGGGATGGTCGATCTTGAAGATCACGTGACTGTGGTCGAGGGTCATGCGGAACGGCAGACCGCGCGTCTCGACCAGGCGGGCAACCTCCGCCACGCGCCGGAAATCCTCCGACCACATGTTCACGTGGATCTCGAAGCAGGGCTCGACACCCCGCCTGGCGCCTTCCTCGAACGCGAAGGCGTAGAAGTCGGCGACGTCGGCGTTGGTCGCCGGGCGGCCGTCCGCCCGCAACGTCTTGACCTGGACGTTGTGGACGATCGAGCCGAGCCGGCGGGCGGTGTCGAGGTTCCGAACCAGGAGGTCCTCGTCCTGGCCGAGGGCGTAGAACCAGCCGCCGCAACGCACGGGGATTCCGTATTTCTCGCTGGCGCGGGCGAAGTCGTCGATCTGGTCGGGATCCGGCGTCTTGTCGACGTAGTCGAAGACCCCGGCATCGCGCACCATGCGGAACCGGGTGTCGACGTCGGGCATCGGGTCGGCGTGGGTGTGCTTGATGCCGTTGGTCTGGATGCCGATCGGCAGCTTCCGCGCCACCCCGCTCATCCCATCTTCATCGCGAAGGCGCTGCGCGCGCCCCCGGTCTTCTGGGTCTTGAAAATCGACCCCGCATCAGGTGCGGGCGGCAACGGGATCCGGACCGGGTTGGCCTCGACCCGCGGCTGGGTGGTCGGCTGGCCGCAAATCATCCGGGCGTGCAGGTCGTCCCACAGCGCGCGTTGTCCCAGGCGCTGATAGTACGAGGCGCCACCGACCAGGGGCCAGGCGTCGGCGGCGAGGCACTCGTAGAACAGGATGAAGCGGTTGCGGTCGCTCATGTTCGGGGCCGAGCCGTGCAGGGTTCGCACGTGGTGGACCGTCATCGAGCCGGCCTTGCCGGTCAGGGTGACCATCCGGTCGTGGTGGAAGTCCGGGTCCGCCGGATCGACGGCGCCGCAGAACACGCCGTCGGCGTTGGTGTGGGCAAGCACCGGGCCCTTGTGGCTGCCGGGGATCACCTGCAGCGGGCCGTTGGCCTCGTCCACGTCCTCCAGCATCAGGCCGACCGCCAGCAGGTCGTCGTTGGTGTGCGGATAGAACGCCCAGTCCTGGTGCCATTCGACCGCGGCACCGCCGCCCGGCGCCTTGGTGTTCAGCTTGGCGGTGCTGAGCGCGATGTTCGGGCCGAGCAGGGTCTTGAGCACGTCGGTGATGCGGCTGTTCACCAGGGTGTCCCAGTACACCGGGTGCTGCTTGTGCGGCAGCTTGATCCGCGTCAGCCGGGGCCGGTCGGCGGAGTGCCCGTCGTCGAGGTCGAAGACCTCGTCGCTTTCCGTCACGCTGCGCGACCTGTCGATAAGGTCGTAGGTGACCCGGCGAAGCGCGTCGAGCTGCGCCGGCGTCACGGCGTTCTCGACCATCAGGTAGCCGTTGGCCCGGTAGAACGCGACCTCGTCGGCGCTGAGCATGGGCTTCCTCCTGTCCGCCGGGCTGGCGGCGGCGCCCGGTCTCTCGATGACGTCGATGGTATCGGTAACATTCTGCGAGTCAACCAACCGGATTGCGCCGGTGCCGACGGGTTGATACGGACCGCTTCCAAGCCCTGTCCGGTCTGGACAAGTCTCTTGGTATTCGGGCAAGGTCACTACTATGGATTGTTTTTTATTCAAATCGAAACAGGTACTTACCCGATCATTGAAGGCGAGTCTGCGTGGATCACAAGGCGGCTAGAGCAGTGCCGAGAAGCCCCGGTGCGGTCGCCAGCGACCCGGGCTCCGAAGGCGGTACTCGGGCCGACTGCCGTGTTGTTGACGGCGCTGGTCGTGCTGGCGTGCCTGATGGTCTGGCTGAACTACGGCGAGGTGATGCGGGCGACCGAGACGCGCGCTGAGAACGCCGTTCGTCTGGCGGCGTCGCACGCTCGCTGGATCGCCGAAGCGGCGTTCCAGACCCTACGCCGGATCGACGGCGAGGTTGGCGACCGGGCCGCGACATTCGACGCCAAGACGGCCGGCGACCTGGCGACGAGCCTGTCGTCGCTGCCGGTGCAGGTGTCGATCTGGGTGTTCGACGCCGACGGGCAGTCGAGTCTCTCCACCCATCCCGACGGCGTATCGCTCAGCACGCTTTCCCGAACGGAAGGCTTGGATCGGTGGCGATCCGGGTGGAGCTGATCGAGGATGCACGCGCACGGATTCGTGTCCGCGTGCTGACTTTGTCCGTTGTCGCCGCCCGTGGCCGACGCTGGCTGACTGGGGACGCACGGATCGGAGCGTGGCATGCGCGCGGTGGATTTTCGGCCAGCGCCTTGCATAGTTCGGAGCGGGTGGTGGCCGAGGCGTCGGCGGTCCGCCTACACCACCACGGCTGACGGGCGATGCCGCACATGATCCTGGAGACACCGCGTCTCGTGCTCCGAGATTTCCGCCGAGAGGACCGGCCGGCGTTCGTCGCCTACCAGACCGACCCGCGCTACCGACGGCTTTACGGCTTCGGCGAAGACGACCGCCGGGCGGGCGCGCTGTTCGTGCAGTTCCTGGCGTGGCAGGCCGAGCAGCCGCGACGCAACATCCAGGTCGGCATTTTCGACAGAGGATCCGGCAGACTGTGCGGCTCCTGCGGGCTGCGCCGATCGAACGTGCCGGACGGGGTAGCGGTGCTCGGGATCGAGCTGACCCCCGACGACTGGGGGCGCTACCGGTTGGCGATCGACGCGGTCGACGCCTTGATCGGCCATGCCTTTGCCGACCTCGGGCTGGACCTGATCGTCGGGCGGACGGCCAGCGGCAACCGTCGGGTGGAGCGGCTGGCACGCCACTTCGGGGCCTCCCTGGTCGGCCGCCGCGACGGCCCCGAGTGGATGACGGGTCGCGGGCAAACCGAGGTGGAATGGGCGTTGCCGCGCGCCGGCTGGCGCCAGTCCGAGGGGCGTCGGCGGACAGCAGGAGGCTGAGGCCGTCAGCCGGACGACGCGGCGGCGGCGCGCTCGATCGCTGGCCGCCAGTCCGGCTCGACCGTCCGACCGATGGTCCGCACCAGGTCGGCCTCGATCCGGCGGCGTCCCCGTCCCTCCACGCCGCGCACCGCTTCGCGTGCGAGGTGCTGCGGCGGGTGGCGCCTTGCCGTCTGGCCGGACGGACCCGACCATCAACGACTGGCGCGCGAGATCCGCCCGCTGGCGGGCCGATCTGGATGCCCGGATCGGCCGCCTGACCCGGAATCGGGACACGCTTGGACGGGCGCCTCGACACGGGAGCCCGGGTAGCGCCACCCGGTCACCCGGCGATCGAGCCGATCGCCGCGTCGACCGCCGCCCCGAGGCGGTCGACGATCTCCGCCAGGTCCTCGTCGGAGGCGATGTAGGGCGGCGCCACCAGGACGTGATCGCCGGACTTGCCGTCGATGATGCCGCCCATCGGGTAGCAGATCATGCCGCGAGCCATGGCCTCCCGCTTGACCCTCTGGTGTACCGCGAGGGACGGGTCGTAGGGGGTCTTGGATGCCCGGTCGGCGACCAGTTCCAGCGCCACGAAGTAGCCGCGCCCACGGATTTCGCCGACATGGGCGGCGTTGCCGAAGCGCTCCTCGAGCATGGCGCGCAGCTTGGCGCCGCCGGACTGCACGCGCCCGAGCAGACCTTCTTCGCGGATCGCGGTCTGCACCGCCAGCGCGGCGGCGCAGGCCACCGGATGGCCCATGTAGGTGTGGCCGTGCTGGAAGAAGCCGCTGCCGTCGCGGATCGCGCCGTAGACCTTTTCGGAGGCGATGACCGCGCCGATCGGCTGATAGCCGGCGCCGAGACCTTTGGCGACGATGTAGACGTCGGCCACCACGCCGTCGGCCTCGGAGGCGTAGAGCGTGCCGGTGCGGCCCATGCCGCACATCACCTCGTCGAAGATCAGCAGGACGCCGTGGCGGTCGCAGATCTCGCGCACCCGGGCCAGGTAGCCCGGTACCGCCGCGACCGCCCCCAGCGTGGCGCCGACCACCGGCTCCAGGATGAAGGCGGAGACGGTCTCCGGGCCGACCCGAAGGATCTCGGTCTCCAGTTCGTCGGCCACCCGCCGGCCATACTGCTCCTCGGTCTCGTCGTGGCGGCGTCCCCGGTAGGGATAGCAGGGGGCAATGTGGCTCCAGTCCTGCATGTAGGGCTGGTAGAGCGCCCGGCGTGCCATGTTGCCGCTCGCCGACAGGGCGCCCAGCGTGTTGCCGTGGTAGCTCTGGCGGCGCGCGACGATGCGGTGGCGCGATGGTTCGCCACGCTCCACATGGTACTGGCGGGCCAGCTTGATCGCCGCCTCGGTCGCCTCCGAGCCGCCGCTCACGAACAGCGCCCGCGCCATCCGGCCGGGAGCGTTCCGCACCATCACCTCCGCGAGCTGCTCCGCCGGTTCGCTGGAGAAAGCCCCGGTGTGCGCGAAGGCGATCCGGCCGACCTGCTCGCGCACCGCCTCGATCACCCGCTGGTGGCTGTGCCCTAGACACGACACCGCCGCCCCACCGGAGGCGTCCAAATAGCGCTTGCCCGTGGCATCCTCGATCCAGATGCCGTCTCCGCGCACGACGACAGGCATCTCGGCGCGGGTGTCACGGTGGAAAACGTAGCTCATGGCGATCTCAGGACTCCGCGGCTCGGCCGGGTGGGGAACTGTCCGCCGCGGCCGGGCCGAAGCGACTGCGGACGTGGGCGACGAAGCGGTCGACGTGGCGGCCCGGGGCCCGCCGGCTCGACAGGATCATATGCGGGTCCAGCGGCATCGTCGGATCCAGAGGGCGCGCGATCAGTTCGCCAAAATGCCTGCCGACGGCGAAGCCGTCCACCAGACCGACGCCGACCCCTTCGGCGACCAGGGCACAGGCTGCGAACGAGGTGCTGACCTGGCAGGCGATTTCCGGCAGCTCGCCGATCGAACTGAACAGGCTCTCCAGCTGCAGTCCGAACAGGTAGTTGCGGTTGCCGGTGATCAGCGTTTCGCCCCGCAATTCGACCAGCGGGATGCGCTCGAACGAGGCCAGGCGGTGGTCGTGGCGCACGGCGCAGAACAGCTCCGAACGGCCCAGCTCGATCTTGCGGAGGTCGTAGCCCTGGACCGGCGACAGCATCAGGCCGAGATCGACGTCGCCCTTCATCGTGGCCTCGATGACGTAGCGCGGCGGCAGCAACTGGATCGAGAAGCGAACGCGCGGGTGGATGTCCCGGAACTCGCGGACCAGGCGGGGCAGGACGGTCACGCCGAGGGTCTGGATCGCCGCCACCCTGACCATCGCCACGCGGCTGTCCCGGATCTCCATGGCCAGCCGCTGGACGTCGTGCAGGCGGTCGAACACCGCCTCGGTCTCCTTGAACAGCTGCAGCGCTTCCGAGGTCGGGGTGATGCGCCCGCGCCGCCGGTTGAACAGCGGTATGCCGATCTGGTCCTCGGCGTGGGTCAGCATCTTGCTCAACGCCGGTTGCGACACGTTGAGGATCCGCGCCGCCTCGGTCAGCGACCGGGTTCGCATGATGGTGTCGAAGATCTCGAGGTAGCGGGTCTTCACCGGCTCGTGGTCCAGGATGGTGCGGAAGGCTACTCCGAACGAAGCGCCGTCAGGTCCGAGAGCGCTCCGCCGTCCGGCGGCGCGTAGCCGTGACGATACGCGTAGCTCGCCTCGCCCGACGCCACCAGCGCGCCATCTTCGCCCGAAACCTCGACGTGGGCGAAGAAGATCCGACGGCCGCCGCCGATCAGCCGGCCGCGTGCCCGCAACGGTCCGGCCGGCGCCGTACCGACAAACGAGACCGACAGCGATACCGTCTGGGCGCTCACCACCCGGCCAGGATGCGCGCAATGGCAGCCGGCGTAGCCCCCGGCGGCGTCGATCAGCGTCGCCAGGACGCCGCCGTGCGGGCGTCCGCCCCGGTTCATATGGCGTCCGTCCGGGTGCAGCACGACCACCGCCTCGCCGGCGCGCCACTCGACCAGCTCGAAACCGAGCAGGGACTGGAAGCCTGGAGGAGGCTCGACCGTCACCGTGTCACCCGCAGGGTATCCGGGTCGACGCGCACGCCGTAGCAGGCCTCGGCGTGGGCCGGCGTGACGTAGCCGTGACGCAGGTCGCGCTCGATCAGGTCGAGAGGGCGCTCGGCTGGGTCGCCGTAGCCGCCGCCTCCCGGGCTGTAGTGGGTGACGACGTCGCCGCGGGCCAGGAACTCGATGTCGCCGATGGCGTATTGCAGCGTCCGCTCCTGCGGCGTGCCCTCGTTGATCACCCAGCGCCCGCCGTCGCCGGGCCGACCGCCGGCCACGCCCTGCGGCAGCGACACGGTCTTCTGCGAGGTGTGGTGGAACTGCGGGTCGTCGCCGAGGATCCGGTAGCCGAGGACCTGCCCGAGGCCGCCGCGCCAGCGCCCGGGACCGCCGGAATCGGTCGACAGGCGGCGCTCGATGTAGAGAACCGGGTTGTCGATCTCGAGCGCCTCGATCGGCGGGATCGGGCAGTTGGTCACGTGCGCCGACAGGGTGCTGGCGCCGTCGGCGCGCGCCGTGGCGCCGATCCCGCCGGGCACCACCTCGCCGAAGCTGGTGCGCCGGTTGGTGCGCGGGTTCAGCAGCATGGTGTTGTTGTAGAGGCAGCCGCACGCGTCGCCCATCACCCGGTCTGGCACCGCTTCGGCCAGGGCTCCCATCACCAGGTCGACGATGGAATGGCAGACCACCATGCGCTGGAAGCAGGCGGCCGGCCATTGCGCGTTCACCAGGCTGCCCTTCGGCGCGACGATCCGGACCGGCTGCTTGCAGCCCTCGGTGTTCGGGATCGACGGGTCGGTGATGCAGCGCATGACGTAAAACACCGCCGCGTACGTCGCCGACAGCGGCGAGTTGATCGGGCCCTTGATCTGCGGGTCGGTTCCGGTGAAGTCGAATTCCAGCTCGTCACCGGAAACGGTGAGCGTGAGGCAGAGCCGGAACGGGCCGCCCTTGGCGCCGTCGTCCAGGATCGGCTCCTCGTGCCGGTACACGCCGTCCGGTATCCGGGCGATCTCCTGCCGCGTGCGACGCTCCGAATACGCCATCAACTCGTCGAAGATCTCCAGCACCTCGGGCTCGCCGTAGCGGTCGAACAGGCCGGTCAGCTCGGTCGCCGCCAGCCGGATGCTGGCGAACTGCGACACCAGGTCGTTCTCGAAGTTCTCCGGCACCCGGGTGTTGGCGAGCATCACCCGGAACAGCTGCTCGTCGCGCTCGCCGCGCCGGATGATCTTCACCGGCGGTATCCGCAGGCCCTCCTGCTCGATGTCGATGTTCCAGCCGCGCGTCCCCATCCAGGTGGCGCCGACGTCCATGTGGTGGACGTTCAGCGCCGCGAAGGCCACCCGCTTGCCGTTCCAGAAGATCGGCGTGTAGGCGATCACGTCGTTGGTGTGGTGCGAGGACAGCGACCCGCCGCCGGCGTACGGATCGTTGGTCAGGACCACATCGCCCTCCTCCCAGGCGTCGAGCGGGAGGTAGTGGTCGAGGATGGTTCGCAAGCAGAGGCCGATGCAGTTCAGGTGGATCGGGATGCTGGCGGATTCCGAGAGCAGCCTGCCGTCGCCGTCGAAGATCGCCGCCGAACAGTCCTCCATCTCCTTGACGATCATCGAGGTCGCCGAGCGGATCATCCGGGCGGCGATCTGTTCGGCCGCCATGACCAGGCTGTTGCGGACGATTTCGAGGGTGATCGGGTTCACGCTCATGGCTGGGTGCCCTCGGGCTGCGGCTGATTCTTGACGGCGAGGATGTTGCCGACGGCGTCGAGCGCCCCGGCCCAGCACGCGGGCAGGACGAGGGTCGATCCGGGATACTCGACGATCGCTGGACCGGTCAGCTGGGCGCCGGCCGGCAGGTCGGCGTAGCGCCAGACCGGCCAGACGGCGGCCTTGGCTCCGGCGTAGAGGACACGGCGCCGCCCGACCGGCCCGGTTCCGCCGGCCATGGACTTTCGCGGCCAGAAGCCGCCGGCGACCGCGCTCGACCCCTGGACCCTGAGGTTGACCATCTCGATGTCCTTGGAGGCCATCGCGTAGCCGTACTGCTGCAGGTGCAGATCGTGAAACCGTTGGCGCAGCTGGTCGGCGAACCCGGCTTGGCCGGCGATGTCGGAGACGTCGACCGACATTTCGAAGGACTGTCCGACGTAGCGCAGGTCCAGCGACCGAAGCATCGTCACCTCGGCCGAGCCAACGCCGTCGGAGGCGAAACCGGCGGCGACGTCGGCCTCGAGCGACCGGAACCGCTCCTCGAGGTCGTTCGGGTTCAAGCTCGCCACCGGCTGGATGCTGGTCATCACCGCGTCGTGGATGATCGCCGCCGACAGCAGGCCGCTGGCCGAGACGTTGCCGGGGGCCGGCGGGATCACGACCCGCGACATCCCGAGCGCGTCGGCCAGCGCCACCGTGTGCAACGGTCCGGCGCCGCCGAAGCCGACCAGCGCGTAGCCGCGCGGGTCGAGGCCGCGCTGCACCGTCGCCAGCTTGATGGCGTTGACCATGTGGGCCTCGGCGATCGCCAGGATCCCGAGGGCGGCCTCCTCGAGCGTCAGGCCAAGGGGTGCTGCGACGCGCTCGGCGATGCCGCGGCGCGACAGTTCGGGGTCGATGACACGGGTTCCGGCCAGGAAGTAGTCGGGGTTCAGGCGGCCGCACACGATGTTGGCGTCGGTCACGGTCGGATGTTCGCCGCCCTGGCCGTAGCACATCGGTCCCGGCACCGACCCGGCGCTGCGCGGCCCGACCTTGAGGGCGCCGCCATGGTCGACATGGGCGATCGAGCCACCGCCGGCGCCGATCGTCACCAGGTCGAGCATCGGCAGCAGCACCGGATAATTGGCGAGGCGCCCGCGGCTGGTGAAGTCCGGCCGTCCCCGCGTCACGACCGCGATGTCGGAACTGGTGCCGCCCATGTCGAAGGTGATCAGGTCGTCGAGCCCGGCGGCGGCGCCGACCTCGCGTCCGCCGATGATCCCGGCGACCGGCCCGGAATGGGTGATCGCGACCGGAATGGTCTTGCCGTTCTCGAAACCCATGACGCCGCCGTTGCCCCGCATGATGAAGCAGCGAGGGCGCAGCCCATGCTCGGCGAGCGCTGCCTTCAGCCGGTCCAGATGGTCGGCCATGGGTCCCTTGACGTAGGCGTTGAGTACTGTCGTCGAGGTCCGCTCGAACTCCCGGAACTCGCGCACGATGTCGGACGACAGCGAGACCAGCACGTCCGGCCAGCGTTCGGCGACGATCTCGCGGGTCCGGCGCTCGTGCGCCGGGTTGGCGTAAGCGTGCATATAGCAGACCGCGATCGAGCGCACGCCGTCGCGCACCAGGGCCTCGACCGCGGCGACCACGGTCGCCGGGTCGATCGGCGTGAGCACGCTGCCGTCGTGCAGCATCCGCTCGACGACCTCGTGGCGTAGATGGCGCGGCACCAGCGGCGGCTGCGGACGCCAATGGATGTCGTAGATGTTCGGCTTGCGCGACGCCCGGCCGATCTCGAGCACGTCGCGGAATCCGGCGGTCGTCAGCAGCCCGACCGGCACCTGGCGCTCCTCGACGATCAGGTTGGTCACCATGGTGGTGCCGTAGGAGAAGCTTTCGACCTCGGCGGCGGCGACGCCCTCGCGCTCCATCACCGCCAGCACCCCGCGCAGGATGCCGTCGGCGAGATCCTGCGGCGTCGTGGGGACCTTCCAGGTGGCGAGCCGCCCGGACTCGCGGTTGCGGAACACGATATCGGTGTGCGTGCCGCCGGTGTCGACGCCGACCTGCCAGCCCATGCGAGTTCTCCTGAAGCGGTCGATGCGGTTACTGCTCCGGACCGAGGATCAGGTCCGGAAGCCACAAGCTGAACCCTGGCACGTAGGTGATGAGCATCAGCACCAGCACCAGCGGGACGAGGAACGGGATGGTCGCCATGGTCACGCGCTCGAACGGTACGCGCGCGATCTCGGCGACGATGAACAGGCCGACGCCCATCGGCGGCGTGGCGATGCCGATCAGCAGCGCCAGCTGCACGATCAGGCCGAAATGCACCCGGTCGATGCCGAAGTGGTCGACCAGCGGCAGGAAGATCGGCACCAGGATCAGTTTGGCGGGAACTCCCTCGATGAAACAGCCGATGACGATCAGGAACACCACGGTGATCAGCAGGAAAACCGGCCGGCTGTCGGTCGCCTCGAGGACGCCGGCCGCGAGCATCTGCGGAACCTGCTCGAT
>CAYNFA010000035.1:0-2791 GCA_964396345.1 uncultured Thalassobaculum sp. | reverse complement strand
TGATCAGCCAGCCCATGACCGTGGTGAAACCGATGATCATCATGATCACCGAGGTGACCACCACCGTGTCGCTGAGCGCGGCCCACAGTTCGGCCCGCCGGAGCTGTCCGGTCAGCGCGCCCAGCAGCAGCGCGTAGGCGCAGGCGATGACGCCGGCCTCGTGGGCGGTGGCGAAGCCCCAGACGATCGCGATCACGATGAAGGCCGGGGCGACCATCGCCGGCAGGGCCAGCTTGCCCTTGGCCACCACCTCGCGAAGGCTGGCGCGCGGGCTCTGCGGGAAATCGTAGATCTCGGCGAAGATCCTGTTGGTCACCATCAGGGCGGCGCCGACCAGCACCCCCGGCAGGATGCCCGCCAGGAACAGCCGGGCAACCGAGGTCTGCGCCAGGTACGCATAGACCAGCAACCCGATCGACGGCGGGATCAACGGGCCGATCACCGAGGAGGCAACGGTTACCGCGGCAGCGAACTCGGCCGGGTAGCCGCGGTCCTTCATTGCCCGGATCTCGATCTTGCCGAGCCCGGCGCAGTCGGCGACGGCGGCGCCGTTCACGCCGGCGAAGATCATCGAGGCCAGCACGTTGACCTGCGCCAGGCCGGCCTTGAAATGCCCGGCCAGCGATTCCGCGAAATTGAAGATCCGGTCGGTGATCCCGACGGCGTTCATCAGGTTGCCGGCCAGGATGAAGAACGGGATCGCCAGCAGCGAGACGTTGTCGATGCCCTCCAGCACCTGCTGGGGAATGATGTAGAGGCTGTCGCCGAAGCCGGCCTCCGCCATCGCCGCCACCACCGACAGGCCGACCGAGAACGCGATCGGGATCCCGATCAGCAGGGCGGCCAGGAACACCGCGAACATCGCGGCTATCATGGCCGATCTCCCTGCGGCCGGTCGGTGCCACCGCTCGTCCAGATGCGGACCAGCGTCAGCAGGCCGTCGAGGACGAGCAGCCCGCAGGCCACGAACAGCGGCGCGATCACCCATCGTTTCGGCAACTCGACGATTTCGACGTAGCCGCTGCTCAGTTCCATGACCCGTGGCGTCTCCGAAAGGATCAGCGCCAGCAGGAACAGACCCGCCGCCGCCGCGACGGTCGCCAGGACTTTCGAGACGACCCCGCGGCAATGACTGGTCAGCACCGCCATGACCACGTCGGCGCGGCGGCGGTAGACGATGTAGAAGCCGATGAACACCAGCCAGGCGAAGCCGACCATCGTCATCGGGAAGACGTGGACGAGTCCCTTGCCCGCCACCTCGCGCACCAGCATGGTGACCAGGTTGCCGACCACCATCGCGATCAGCAGCGAATTAGCCGCCAAGATTGCCAGCCGGTCGCACACGGACAGGAACGCGTCCACGCCTCGCAGCATGGTCAGCCCCGGGTCGAGGCGACAGTGGCCAGTAACCCGGCCGGAAGCTCGCCCTTGGCGTCGAGGTCGAGGTACATCGTGCGCATGCGCTCGACGAAGGCGCGGGTGTCGACCTTCTCGAAGGTGGCGCCCTTGCGGGTCATGCTCGCGACCGTCGTGTCGGCGATTTCGGCGTTGATCTGCCGGGCGAGTTCCGCGGCGTCGGCGTGAGCCCGTGTCAGGCCGTCCCTTGCTGCTTCGGACAGGCCATCCCAGGCCTTCGAATTGGTCATCAGCGCGAGACCCTGCGGGAACTCGTCGGTGCGGCCGATGTTCGGGGCCACCTCGTAGAACCGCATGCTTTCGATCTGCGAGATCGGCCCCGTGACGGCGCTGACGAGGCCGCGGCGCAGGCCTTCGTAGACGTCGCTCCAGCCCATCACGATGACCTCGGCACCGAGGTGGTGCCAGGTGTCGACGGCGATCTTGGTGCTGTACATCCGCAGCTTGACCCCCTGGACGTCATCCAGGGTGCGGATCGGGTTCTTGGAGACGATGACGCGATACGGTCCGCGCTCGATCGCGCTGGCGTCACCGATGACTGTGATCCCGGCCTTGTCCTTGAGGCCGGCCAGCCAGCCATTCACCAGATCCGACGCCATGAAGCGGCGCCAGTGATCGCGATCGTCGAACAGGAACGGCGCGGCGACCCAGCGCAACTCCGGCGCCTGGGCTTCCAGGAAGCCGACGCCCTCGGCGAAGATCTGGACGGTTCCGGCCTGCAACTGCTCGATCACCGCCTGCGGTTTGCCGAGCTGGCTGCTCGGGAAGATCCGCATGGTGACCTCGCCCTTGGTGTAGTCGCCGGCGAGGTCGGCGAAGCGCTGCCAGACCCGGCCCTCGGGGCTGTCGGGCGGCATCTGGTGGGCGAGACGCCAAGTCTCGGCGGTGGCCGCCGCCGCGCCGAGGAACAACAGCGGCATCGCGAGCAGCAGGGACAGCGAATGTCTACGGCGCATGGTTCACCTCGTCATCGTGGTTGCGGTTGCGGAAACGGGATCAGGCGAGGCCGAGACGCTGGCGGGCCTCGGCGGCGGTGGCCGGCCGGAAGCCAAGCTCGCCGATGATGCGCGCAGCCTTCTCGACCAGCGCGCCGTTGCCCGGGGCCAGCACACCCCGCTCGAGGTACAAATTGTCCTCCAGGCCGACCCTAAGGTTGCCGCCGAGCAGCGCCGCCTGGGTCGCCATCGGGAACTGCATTGGCCCGACCCCGAACGCCGACCACACGGCCTCCCGCGGCAGGCTGTTGCGCAGATACAGCATGGTTTCCGGGTCGGCGGGCGAGCCCCAGGGGATGCCGAGGCAGAGCTGGAAGAAGGCGTTGCGCGGCAGCAGGCGCTTGGCCGCCATATCGAGCGCGAGCCGCAGATGGCCGGGC
>CAYNFA010000034.1:0-14032 GCA_964396345.1 uncultured Thalassobaculum sp. | reverse complement strand
CGACACGCCGACCGCGTAGTGCTTGTCGCCGAACGGATAGCGGCCAGAGCCGATCAGGACCACGTCCAGGACCACCGGCCGGGTTTTCCCACGGATCGTAAGCTCGCCGTGGACCTTGCCGGCGCGGTCACCGGTCGGCGCGGCGCGGGTGCCGACGAAGGTGATCATCGGGTGCGCCTTGGCGTCCAGGAAGTCGCCGGACCGCAGATGCCCGTCGCGCGCCTCGTGGTTGGAGAACACACTGGCGGTATCGATCTCGACGCGGATGTCCTCGACCGTGCGGGCCTCCTCGTCGTACACGAAGGAGCCGGAAGCCTTCAGGAACTGCCCAAGCACGTCGGACAGACCGAGGTGGCGGGCCTTGAAGGCGATGGCGAAATGGTCGGCGTCGAGGGCGTAGCGCCGCGGTTCGGCCAGCGCGGGCTGCGCCGCCAAGGCAACCAGGACGACCCCCGCCACGGTGGCGCGGGCGAGAGCGAAACGGGCGACGGCAAGCATGACTGTTCCTCCTGTACGGCGGCCGGACGGGGCAGCGATGACCTCTGACATGGGGGCGACGGCGTTCTGGGTCGACCGTCCTCGCGCGGGCGTGTTGCGGACGGAGGCGCTGCCCGCCCTGGCGGCCGGCGAGGTGCGGGTCGAAACCCTCTACACCGGGATCAGTCGGGGGACCGAGACGCTGGTGTTCGCCGGCCGGGTGCCGGAGAGCCAGCGCGCCGTCATGCGCTGCCCATTCCAGGCCGGCGAGTTCCCCGGTCCGGTCAAGTACGGCTACTGCTCGATCGGCCGGGTCGCCGAAGGCCCGGTGGAGCTGGCGGGCCGAAGCGTGTTCTGCCTGTACCCTCACCAGGATCGCTACGTCGTGCCGGCGACCGCCGTCACCGCCCTGCCCGACTGCCTGCCGCCGGGCCGGGCGGTCCTGGCCGCCAACATGGAGACGGCGCTCAACGGCGTCTGGGACGCGGAAGTGCGGCCGGGAGACCGGGTCTGCGTGGTCGGCCTCGGCGTGGTAGGGCTGCTGGCCGCCTGGCTGTCGGCGCGCATCCCGGGGACCGAGGTGCTGGCGCTCGACACCGATGCCGCCAAGCGGGCGACGGCGACGGCGCTCGGGCTCGAATTCGCCACCGCCGCACCGGCCGGAGCCGAGTTCGACGTCGTCCTGCACGCCAGCGGCCACCCCGACGGCCTGGTGGCCGCGCTCGGCGTCGCGGCGTTCGAGGCGACCGTCGTGGAACTGAGCTGGTACGGCTCGACCCCGGTCACGCTGCCGCTCGGCGAGGCGTTCCATTCCCGACGCCTCACCATCCGGTCCAGCCAGGTCGGATCGGTGGCGACCGCCCAGCGCGGCCGCTGGACCCACGCGCGCCGACTCGCCAAGGCGCTCGACCTGCTGTGCGATCCGGTGCTCGACGCGCTGATCGACGGCGAAAGCCGGTTCGCCGATCTGCCGGCGACCATGGCGGCCCTTGCCGAGGGACGGTTCGCCGCCCTATGTCATCGCGTCCGCTTTCCCGCCGCCGAAGGATAGCCCGCGATGTTCAGCGTCACCGTTCGCGACCACGTGATGATCGCCCACTCCTTCCGCGGAGCGCTGTTCGGGCCCGCCCAAGGACTGCACGGCGCCACCTACGTGATCGACGTGACGTTCCGGGCCGGCGAACTCGACGCCAACGGCGTGGTGATCGACATCGGCGCCGCCCATCAGGCCCTGAAGGACACTCTCGCCCCCTGGGCCTACAAGAACCTGGACGAGTTGCCGGAGTTCGCCGGCGTCAACACAACCACCGAGTTCCTGGCCAAGGTGGTCTTCGACAAGCTTGCCGCCGCGGCCCGGTCCGGGGCGCTCGGGCGACCGGGAGTCGAACTCGACTCCATCGAGGTCGTCCTGAACGAATCCCACGTCGCCTCCGCCGGCTACGCCGCGGCGATCTGAGGCCATGGCGGCGGCTCCGGTCTACTTTCTGCTGCCGGGCGATCCGGACACCCCGACCGGGGGCTTCGTCTACGACCGCTGGGCAATTCGCCGTCTCGCCGAGGCCGGGCGCCTCGGTGGCGTGCTGAGGATCGACGGACCGTTTCCGGCGGCCGACGCCGGCGCCCACGCCGACACCGCGGCGGCGCTGAACGGCGTGCCGGACGGCGCCATCCTGGTGGTCGATGGTCTCGCCCACACCCCGCTGATCGCCACGATCCGGCGGCACGCCGGGCGCCTGCGCCTGGTCGTCCTGGTCCACCACCCGCTCGGCGACGAGACCGGCCTGGACGCCGACACGCGGGCGCGCTGGCTGCGCGACGAGACGGCGGCGCTGGCCCCTGCCCGCCGCATTATCACCACCAGCCGGACCACCGCCGGACGCCTCGCCGAACTCGGCCTGGATCCGGCGCGAATTAGGGTCGTGCCCCCGGGGGTCGACGAACCCCTCGACCTCGGGTTCCGGGCCGACCGCGCTCCCAACGCCCCACTCCGCCTGCTGACGGTCGCCACGCTGATCCCCCGCAAGGGCCAGGACCTGCTGGTCGAGGCGCTGGCGCGCCTGGCCGACCGCCCCTGGACCGCCGAACTGGTCGGCGACCCCCGGCACCCGGAGTTCGCGGCGTCGGTTGCCGACCGGATTGCCGGGCACGGGCTCCAGGGTCGCATCGCGCTGCACGGGGCGGTCCCGCACGACGGCATGGACCGCTTCTGGCGCGCCGCCGACCTGTTCGTGCTGCCGAGCCGGCATGAGGGCTGGGGAATTGCCTATGTGGAGGCGGTGCGCTGGGGTCTGCCGGTCATCGGCACGACCGCCGGCGCGATCCCCGAGGCGGTTCCGGCCGAGGCCGCGATCCTGGTGGCGCCGGACGACCTGGACAGCCTGACGTCGGCGGTGGCGAGGCTGCTCGACCGGCCGGATGAGCGCCGTCGGCTGTCGGATGGCGCGGTGCGCGCGGCGGCCGGCCTGCGACGATGGCATGACACCGCCCGCGAGTTTGCGGACGCCGTGACGGAGGAGCCGCTGTGAGCTTTTCGGTGGACTGGCTTGGTCTGCGCGCCGGGTTCGACACCGCCGCCCGCTCGCGCGACCTGGAGCGCCGGCTGGCCGCCTGGGCCGCGGATCGCGTCGCCGCGACCGGCAAACCGCTCGCCGTGGTCGATCTCGGCGCTGGCAGCGGCAACAACCGTCGGCATCTGACGCCGCGGCTCGGCGTCGAGCAGACCTGGACGCTGGTGGACGCCGACGCCACCCTGCTCGCCGCGGCACGGCAGGCGGATCCGACGGTGGCGGTGCGCGAGGTCGACCTCGCGCGCGACCTCGACACCGCCCTGCCGGACAACACCGATCTGGTGACAGCTTCGGCGCTGCTGGACCTGGTATCGAAGGCTTGGCTGGAGCGGTTGCTGACCCGGGTCGAGAGCTCCGGAGCGGCCCTGCTGACGGTCCTGACCTATGACGGTCGGACCGCCTGGCAGCCGGCCGACCCACTCGACGAGCGGGTGCTCGCCCTGGTCAACCGCCACCAGCGCACGGACAAGGGCTTCGGCCCGGCGCTCGGCCCCGACGCCGCCCCGGCGCTGGCCCGCCTTACCGGCGAGCGCGCGGTACAGGTCGCCAGCGACTGGGTGGTGGAGGCCGACGACAACGCCATGCGCGCCGCCCTGGTGCAGGGCTGGGCGGCCGCCGCCACGGCGATGGCCCCCGGCGAGGCGGCGGCCATCGAGGCCTGGCAACGCCGATCGACCGAGCGACCGGCACGCCTCGTGGTCGGCCACCTCGACCAGCTGGTCACGCCAGCGGCGTGAGATCGAACAGCGTGTCGTCGCCGAGCGCGTAGCGGCGGGCCTGGAAGCGGCGGGCGCGATCCATCGTCGCCACCTCCGGCAGCAGGATTCCGGGCCGACCGGAACCGAGCAGCGTCGGCGCCACCAGCAGGTGCAGACGGTCGGCGCCGCCGTCATCGAGAAACCTCGACACGGTCCGAGCACCGCCTTCCACCAGCACGACATCGAGCCCTCGCGCCGCCAACGCCGCGAGCACGGCGCGCGGCGACGTTTCACCGCTCGGCACCGCCAGGGCATCGGCGCCGGCGCGCGCCGGGCCGACCACCAGCGTCGGCGAGAGGCCGTCCCGAAACAGCTTGCGCTCGGCCGGCACGCGCCCCGACGGATCGATCAGCACGCGCACCGGGTTCGGACCCTCGACCCGCCGGGTGGTCAGCGACGGGTCGTCCTCGACCGCGGTGCCGGCGCCGATCACCACGGCGTCGACCAGCCCGCGCAGCCGGTGCAGATGGTCGAGCGCCACCGGGCCGTTGACGTAATGCGAGTGCCCGGTGACCGTGGCGATCCGGCCGTCGAGGGTCTGTCCGAGTTGGGCGACGGCGAGCCTGCCAAGCGCCGAACGCTCCACCAGGTCGAGGAGCGCCAAACCGGCCGGCGGCAGGTCGTCGCGGGCGCGCAACGCCGCCAGGACGGCCAGCACGGGCGCCGGCGGGGCAAGCCCCCGGCGCGCTTGCCGGGCGGCTGCCATGGCCGCGCGGATCGCCGTCCAGGCCTCGGTCACCCCGCGAGCCCCTCGAAGGCGTGCACCTCGGCGATCAACCCGGCCAGTCGGCCGGCCACACCGTCAAGCAGCCGGCGGCCGATCTCGGTGGTCGCCCGGGCGGCGTTGCCGGTCGCGCCCGCCGGGTTGAGATCCTCGGCCATCCAGCCGATGCCGGTGTCGCCCTCGACGCCAAGCACACGATGCCGCTCCGCCACCCCCTCGGCGGCGGAGCGGAAGTCGTCCAGCCGGTCGGCGCGCACCAGATCAGGGCGGATCGCCAACATCAGCGCGGTCTCGACCAGTCCGCCGTGCCAGCCGAAGCGGCGCTCGCGTTGGTCGACTTCCGGGTGGTCGACCAGCAGCGCGAAATACGTCGCGCGCACCACCGTCAGGCCGAGTTCGGCACGCAGCCGTAACGCCACGATGTCGACCGGCGCCGTCTGACCGCCATGACCGTTGAGCAGGACCAGCCGGCGGATACCAGCCCGCGCCACCGAGCGTCCAATGGCGGTCCACTGTGCGATCACGGTCTCGGCGTCGAGCGTCAGGGTGCCCGGAAAGCTCACGTGCTCGGGGCTCAGCCCGATCCGCTGGGTCGGCAGCCGCAGGGCGGTCACGCCCTCGGGCAGACGGTCGAGCGCCGCGTCGAGCACCCCGTCGGTCAGAATTGCGTCGGTCCCGAGCGGCAGGTGCGGGCCATGCTGCTCGACGGCGGCCAGCGGCAGCACGGCGACAGCCCCGCGGAACGCGCCGTCCGCGAAATCGGTGGTGGTCAGGTCTTCCCAGTTCCGCCAGGCCATGGGGCGACAGAACGCCGGCGGCGGACCGGCGTCAAGCCCGCCCCCGGCCGTCCTGGCATCAATTCTCGGGGCGCGCCGGCACGGCGTGTCCGAGCGTCATGGTCGGGGCAAGCGCCGCGGCCGGGCCCAGCACCGCCACCGGTGTCGGCGCCATCACGTCGGCCACCTCGACGGTCGGCTCCATCTCCTCGGGGACGGCGCACAGACCGATCCGCCGGAGCGCCGCGCCGATCCGAGCGCTGGAGGTCAGCACCGCGAACGGCACCGCCAGCAGCCACGCCGCCAGCAGCGGCGTCGCCCAGGGCAGCGCGCCCGGCGCCCACACCCAAAGCGCGCCACCGAACAGCACGCCGCACACCGTCTGCAGCCAGAGCCCGCGAACCGCCCGCCCCCACTCCACCGTGTGCAGGTCGCGCGCCTGGACGTTCCAGGCGACCCGTTTGCCGAACATCAACCCGAGAACGAACACGGTCTGCGCAACGGCGACGATCGGTGCGAGCAGCGCGCCGAACACCATCTCGACGACCGTGCCGGCGAGCACCCGCACGCCGCCGCCGTAACGCCGGCGCTTCTCGGCGGACAACATGATGTCGACGACTCCGAAGATCTTCGGCGCGAAGATGATGGTCATCATGGTGCCGAACAGGGCAAGGCCCTCGGCGGACGCCACCCGATCCCAGACCGCCGGAACGAAGGCGAACTGGGTGTCCGGGAACAGCGCGAACGCCACGGTCCGCATCAGTCCGGCCAACAGGAAGCCCATCCACAGCACCGGCGACACGTACATCAGGATCGCCAGCGCCAGCTGGATTCGGCCGAGCGGCCGCCAGACCTTCCAGTTGATCAGCCGGACATACTGCATGTTGCCCTGGCACCAGCGCAGGTCGCGCTTGATGAAGTCGGGCAGCGTCGGCGGGTTCTCCTCGTACGAGCCGCCCTCGATCGGCAGCACGCGCACCTCGTAGCCGGCTGCCCGCATCAGCGCCGCCTCGACCTGATCGTGGCTGAGGATCTCACCGCCGAGCGGCGGCTTGCCGGGCAGCCGCGGCAGGTGGCAGTGCCGGATGAACGGCGCCAGCCGCAGGATCGCGTTGTGACCCCAGTACGGTCCGCTGTCGCCCTGCCACCACGCGCTGCCGGTGGTGTAGGACCGCATGCCGTGGCGCATGCCGAACTGGAACATGCGGGCGAACGGGCTGGTCGCCGGCAGCCCGACCACCAGGGTCTGCAGGATGCCCAGCCGAGGGTTGTGCTGCATCAGCCGGACCAGCCGGGTGATCGCGTCGCCCGACATCAGGCTGTCGGCGTCCAGCACCAGCATGTGGTCGAATTTGTGGCCCCAGCGATCGCAGAACGATTCGAGGTTGCCGACTTTCTGCCGCACGTTGTCGAGGCGTCTGCGGTAGTGCAGGCGCTCCGGATGCGGGGAAGTCAGACGCCAGCTCTCGAACCGGCGCTCCTCCTCCTCGTAGATCTCCTGGACCCGGGTATCGGACAGCAGGAAGAACTCGAACGCGTGCGCTTGCCCGGTGCGCTCCAGCGAGGCCTCGATGGTGCGCAGGTGCTTGAACACCCGCTCGGGGTCCTCGTTGAACACCGGCATCACGATCGCCGTCCGGGTGGTGATCGCACCGCTGGTGTCGTCAAGTCCGCGCAGCGGCACGACCGCCTGCAGCCAGTCGCGCTTTAGGTAGATCAGGCCGACGCCGATCACCGCGTTCCAGAGGCCGATCACGACCCACGGCAGCGTGCCGCCGTAGAGCAGCAGGACCAGCACATCGAACACGTCGATGCCGTCGGCGGCGACCAAGCGGGTCATCCAGCCGAACAGGGCGAGGCAGGTGATGGACACGAGTGCGAAAAAGACGGCACGGCGGCGTACCATGACGCGCGCTTGTTCCGCTGCCGCGCGGCCGGTGACCGGCGCCGACAGATCGATGCTCGACATATCCTGACGTCCCCTCACGGCAAAACGGCCCGGATATCGGGCTACCCGACCGTGCGTGACTATGTGCACTGACTCCCGGTGTTTCCAGATGCGCGAAAATGGCATGACTGGATCGTGAAGCCATGCTTGCGAACCTCTTGACTGGTAGGTGCTTTCCGACGGCCGGCCCTCACGATCCCGTCAACAGGGTTGAAGCGAGTTGATTGGCCGCGGCGCCCGGGGATCCCTAAATTCCCGTTATGTTCAAGCGGTGAACGGAAGGTTCCGCCATGGCGACGAGCGCGCCCGCTCCCGGCGCCCACAGTCCGCGCGACCCCCGGCTCGACTTCTTCCGCGGCGTGGCAATGCTGATCATCTTTGTGGCGCACGTCCCGAACAACGCGTGGGCGGAGTTCATTCCAGCGCGGTTCGGGTGGTCGGACGCGACCGAGATGTTCGTGTTCTGCTCCGGCTTCGCCGCCGCGATCGCGTTCGGCGGGACGTTCGTGAAGGCCGGTTTCGGCTTCGGAACGCTCCGGATCGGCCATCGGGTCTGGCAGATCTACGTCGCCCACGTTGCGATGTTCTTCTTTATCCTCGCCACGTTGACCATCGGCACAAGCTGGCTCGGGGTCGACTACGTCGCCGCGCTGAACCTATCCTGGTTCATGGAGAACCCCGTCGATGGCGTGATGGGGCTGTTCTCGCTCGGCTACGTTCCGAACTACTTCGATATCCTGCCGATGTACATCGGCGCGTTGGCGCTGGTGCCTTTGGTGATGGCGCTGTCACGCGTTCATCCGTGGGCCGGCCTTGCCTTCTGCGCGGCGCTGTATGCTGGCAACGCGCTGTACGGCTGGGATCTGCCGGCCGAACCGTTCTCTGATCGCGAATGGTACTTCAACCCGTTCGCCTGGCAGCTGCTGTTCTTTACCGGCTTCGGGCTGTCGATGGGCTGGATCGCCGCTCCGGCGCCATCTCGGCCGCTGTTGTGGCTGGCGGGGGCGTTCGTCGTTTTGACGATCCCGGCCGCGCACTGGGACACGGCCCGGCATGTCGACGCTCTGCTGGCGCTGCGGGTGGCGATCTGGGATTGGCAGGACAAGACGGATTTCGGGCTGCTGCGCTACGCGCATTTCCTGGCACTGGCCTATTTTGCGGTCGCGCTGCTGAAGGGACGCGAGCATCTCCTGTTGGCCGACTGGGCCCGCCCAATCGTGACGGTCGGCCGGAACTCGCTGCCGATCTTCCTGCTCTCGATGGGACTGGCCCAGGTTGCCGGCATGGCGCTCGACGGCCTCGGCCGCAACCCGATGGCGGTAGCGGCCGTCAACCTCGCCGGCCTCGTCATTCTGGTCGTCTTCGCCTACTGGTGCACGCTGCTGAAGCGTCAGCCCTGGCGCCGCCGCGAGGCCGAGCACGCCGCCCGCGCGGTGGCCGAACGGAGCCGCGTCGCCGCATCGCATCCCAGCGCGGCCGGTTACCCGGTGGGCGCCGCCCCAGTGGGATGACCATCCGCCAGATACTCGCCGCGGCAGCCCTGCTAACGCTGGCCGAAGCAACCCCCGCGGTCGCCGGAACACTCGAGCAAACGTCGTTCTCGAGCCCGGCACTTGGCCGCGAGGTGCCGGCAGTCGTGTACGCACCGGACCACACGAACGGTCCGCTACCGGTGCTCTATCTTCTGCATGGCTACGGCGGCGGCGAACACGATTGGACCCACGCCGGGGTCGCCGCCGCCGCCGACGCGGTGCTGGCGGAGCCCGACGCGGTGCCGATGCTGATCGTCATGCCGGGTGTAGGCAATTCCTGGTACGTCGCGTCGGAACGTCACGGCGACTGGGACCGCGCGATCGCCCGCGACCTGACCGAGGCGGTCGATGCCCGCTACCCGACCGACTCACGCCGAGCCAGCCGCTTCGTCGCCGGATTGTCGATGGGCGGCTACGGGGCGCTGCGACTGGCAGTGCATCATCCGGGCCGGTTTCGGGGCGCCGCGGCGTTGAGCCCTGCGGTGTTCGAGGATGTCGCCGACCCAGCGGCGTTCCCGGAATTCCAGATCCGATTCTTCGCCGGCGCGTTCGGCGAGCCTTTCGATCCACCGACGTTCAACGCACGCAACGTTTTTGCGCCACTCGGCTCGCTCGGCGAACGTTCGAGCGGAGCGCCGACCGACTTCTACCTGATGACCGGCGATCACGACGCGCTCGGTCTCTGGCGGGGGACGCTGGACTTCTTCCGCGCCGCCCGCACCGCCGGCCACGCCGCCGAGTTGCGAGTCCATGACGGCGACCACGAGTGGCGGCTCTGGCGCGACGAGCTGGCACCGGTGCTGCGCTGGATCGGCGGCTTGATCCGTGCCGGCGCTCAATGAGTGGTGAACGCCGGCAGTTCGATCTCGTCGGCGTGGGCCAGGGACCAGTCGTCGCCGTACTCCTCGACCAACTCGTCCAGATCGCTGGTCAGCACCGCGGAAGCCGTGAAGTCGTCGGCGGCAACACCGTAGTCGTCAGAGAACTTCGGCAGGTAGCGCATCTTTCCCTCCTACTCAATCGGTTCCAGTAACTAAGCAAATCACGTGCCAGCGGCGCCCTAGCGGACGATCCGCCAACTGCCGTCCGGCTGCCGGCAGGCGGTGCCGTAAGCTTCCCGGGTACGCCCGCCGACCAGCGCCCGGGTGGTGTACTCGCGGCAGTAGGTGCCGGAGGCCTCATAGGTTCGGGTCGGAAGCATGGTGTACTGAACGCCGGCATCGGGGTTGCGCCAGACCACCGGCTGGCCGGTTCCGGCCACTTCGAGGGATCGCTGGGCGCAGGCCGCATCGGCGGCGTCGAGCGACGAGCCAACCTCGGTCCCGATCAGCACGCCGAGCAGCGCGCCGCCGGCGGTGGCCGCGAGCTTGCCGGTACCCTGGCCGAACTGCGCGCCGGCGACGGCACCGCCGGCTCCCCCGAGGATCTGCGCCAGCAGGGTCTTGTTGCCGGTAAGCAGCGAGCGATCGCAGGCGAACGATCGGCCCTCGCTCCGGATCACGGGGTGTGAATAGGACGGGCGGTCGTAGTGATCGTAGACCTGCGCCTCATGGGAGCGATGCTTGTCCTTGCGCTGCCCGTGCCTGTGGTCGTGCTTGGCGCGCCAGCCGTGCGCCGGCGCCCAGGGCGGCGGGTCGGCGTAGGCCGCCGCCACGGGGGCGGCGGCGATCATCACGGCCGCCGCGGCTACTGTCAGGCCGCGAGAGATGGAGCGCATGCACGACCTCCGTTCTTGTCGACTCTCATTCGGAAAACCCCTAGTCGGAAATTCGGTTCCTCTTCCCCTTGAACGGTCACGGCGCGTGTATCCGTCGACGCGTCGAAGCAAGCGCTGCTAGGCTGGAGGCCCGTCCGCGATGGCAGGAGCAGCCGTGCGCAGCACCACCGTCATCCACATCGTCGGCTGTCACGCTGAGGGCGAAGTCGGCGACGTTATCGTCGGGGGTGTTGCTCCGCCGCCGGGCGCCACCCTTTGGGAACAGTCACGGTTCGTCGCCCGCGACGGCCGGCTTCGCAACTTGGTCCTGAACGAGCCGCGCGGCGGCGTCTTCCGTCACGTCAACCTGCTGGTCCCCCCCAAGAATCCGCGCGCGGCCATGGGGTTCATCATCATGGAGCCCGCCGACACGCCGCCGATGTCGGGCTCGAACAGCCTGTGCGTGGCGACAGTGCTGCTGGAGACCGGCATCGTGCCGATCACCGGGCCGGTCACCCGTCTGGTGCTGGAGGCGCCCGGCGGCCTGGTGGAGGCGACGGCGACCTGCCGGGACGGCAAGGTGGAGCGCGTGCGGATCCGCAACATCCCATCCTTCGCCGACCGCCTGGACGCCACCCTGGAGGTGGCGGGGATCGGCACCCTTACGGTCGACACCGCGTTCGGCGGCGACAGCTTCGTGATCGTGCCCGCCGGCGATCTGGGCTTCGCGCTGACCCCGGACGAGGCGCGCGACATTGCCACGATGGGCACCCGCATCACCGCGGCGGCGACCGAGCAACTGCCCTTCGTGCACCCGGACCTGCCGGAGTGGACGCACTATTCGTTCTGCCAAGTGGCCGGGGTGGTGACCCCGCTCGGCGACGGGTTCACCGCGAAGAACGCCGTGGTCATACGGCCAGGCAAGATCGACCGGTCGCCGACCGGTACCGGCTGCTCAGCCCGCATGGCGGTCCTGCACGCCCGAGGCCGGCTCGCCGTCGGCCAGCCCTTCGTCGCCACCTCGCTGATCGACTCGCGCTTCGACGGCCGGATCGAGGCGGTCGAACAGCGCGCCGGAAAGACCTGGGTGACGCCGTCGGTCGAGGGGCGCGCCTGGATCACCGGCACCTCTCAACTGATGGTCGATGCAGACGACCCGTGGCCGCAGGGATACCGGCTGAGCGACACTTGGCCAGGCGGCTGATCGGCGGGAGCGGCGTTAGCGGTTCGTTCATCCGAATCACCGACACTTGGTTGGCATCCAGTCGGGGGACGAGAGCCCATGAGCAACCCAGGCCCTATCGACAGCATCACTCTCGAGCTGATCCGCTAGACCTACCTGGAGGCGCCGCAGGAGACACTCGACCGGGGCGGGTCCAAATTGAAAGCGCACATGGAAGGCACCGTCGCCGCCGCCATGTACGTGGCCGCCGCGGTGGGTATCGAGGACGAAGAGGCCAAGCGGCTGGTCGTCAGGTGGTGCGGAACGACGCTGAACTGGCTCTGTAGGCGCGTCGGGCGGGTGCCCCTTTGCTACCGCTTTGCCCAGGCTCGGGCCGCGCATAAATTATGCGCCATCGAGATCGAAGAGACAGGCCTTGTGCAGGCGGTTGCCGACCGACGCCGCCTTCTCGACGCCCGGGACCTCGCCGGACCGCGGGAACACAGCCACACGGTCGCCGTCGCGCCGGTTATCCCGCCACCGGATTTGCTGTGAAGCGCCCGTGGCCGGGACTAGTTTCGCGCTTGTGCCTGGCCGCCTTCCAGCCCGGCTCGGAGAAAGGAGTGCCAATTGCCGGAGCCGACGCCAAACTCTCCCTGCCAAGCCTGCGGCGCCTGCTGCGCCTATTCCCGGTGGTGGCCGCGCTTCACGGTCGAGGACGATGATGAGATCGCGCTGATCCCGGCCTACTTGCTCGACGAGACGGGAACCGGGATGCGGTGCGACGGCGACCGCTGCGTCGCTCTGGCAGGCGAGATCGGGGTAGCCACGGGCTGCACGATTTACGAAGAACGCCCCGCTGTCTGCCGGGAGTGCCAGCCGGGCGACGAGGAATGCCTGATGGCGCGCCGACGTCACGGGCTGCCGCCGCTGGAGATCCCCGCCGCCGCCTGACCCCGTTCAGACCGGGCCGCTGTACTCGCCCCGCGCCGGGTAGTTCTTGGCGATGGCGAAGTCGAGCGCCGACACCAGTTCGGAAAAATGCGGCCTTACGAACGGCATGGTCTGCACCGACCCGTAATAGAGCGTCTGCTCCGGCGTCACCATGAACAGTCCCGGTTCGGCGAACAGTGCCGGCTCCTCGATGCCGATGGACGTGGTCCCCCGCGAGGTCGAGATGTACAGCCCCCACGCGCGCGCCTTCGCCAGCGACAACCCGTATCCGAAGCGCAACGCCTTGGCGCCGATCCGGTCGGCCATCGCGCGGGTGCGCTCCTCGTCGTCGGTGCTGACCGCGATCGTACCGACCCCGCGCTCGGCGAATTCAGGCGTCCGCTTCTCAAGCTCGGTCAGATAGTTGGCGCAGATCGGGCAGTGCAGGCCGCGGTAGAAGCAGATCACCGTACCGCGTCCCGTGGTCTCCGCGGCGAGATCGAACCGCCCGTGCGACACGGTATCGAGGGTCAGATCCGGAGTCTTCTGGCGTGGCATCAGCATCGGCGTTCTCCTGGAAGTCGGAATCGTGATGGATTCGAGGGTATCGGATGATACGATCCGAAAAACCTCAATTAGCCGATCGAAACACTCCAATGTCTCGACACGATCGACTGTCCGCCCTGATGGCTCGGTTCGAGATGAGGGTCACCGAGGCGGCAGCCGGGACGGGCAACCTGAGAATACTGGGTAACGCCGCCACCGGGACCCCGACCCGCATGACTCTCAACCTGCGCGGTGCGCCCGGGCCGGGGACCGCGGGCGAGACCGCGTTGCTGGAGGCGACGGCGGGTTGGGGCGGCGACGCCAACCCGCTCGTTGCCGCCTTGCCCGCCGAGATCTTCCTGCCGGTCGACGATGAGATCGCACCGCTGATCCGATTCCTGCTCGCCGAGGCCCGGGGGGGCCGGTGCGGTTCCGCCGCGGTGCTGAGCCGGCTGGCCGAGGTGCTGATGATCCGCCTGCTGCGCGCCGAGATCGAGCGCGGAGCGACCGCCCCCGGCTTGGTGTCCGGACTATCGGACCCGAGGCTCAGCAGGGCGATTGTCGCGATCCACGATGCACCGGGACGGCCATGGTCGAACACCGATCTCGCGGCAGCCGCCGGCATGTCGCTCAGCCGGTTCACCGACGCCTTCAACAGCGGTGTGGGCGAGACCCCGCAAGCCTATCTCAGGCGATGGCGGATGACGCTCGCCCGCCAGGACCTCGACCGAGGTCATCGAGTGCAGGCCGTCGCCAGGCGTTACGGCTATTCAAGCTCGGAGGCGCTGGCTCGGGCGTTCCATCGCCAGCACGGGACCAACCCGCTGGCGGTGCGGCGGTCTCCCGTCTCCGATTCCACCGCCGTCGCTCCGGACCGCTCGGCCGCGGGTTGAGCGATGCCGCGGCGACGACC